>JBCCFC010000542.1:0-8715 GCA_039029935.1 Chloroflexota bacterium | reverse complement strand
CAACGATTAACATGATGAATATTTTACTCGCTACAGGTGAATATCCACCACTTCAAGGTGGGGTAGGGGCCTATACCGCAGAGCTCGCCAGCGCATTGAATACATTGGGTGTCCAAGTATCCGTCATGACATCAACCAGCGTTGCTACTGGACATCAAACCCAGCCTAACAACGTACCTGTGTATCCCTCAGTCAAACGCTGGGACTGGCGTATCTGGTCTGCGATCCATTCTCATGCAGAAACTATTGGTGCGGACTGGATTCACGTGCAATACCAGACGGCTGCGTTTGGGATGAACCCTGCGATTAACGTCGCCCCTTGGCGATGGCGAGCCTCTAGGTTCAATGTTGCCTGGACCTATCACGATCTACTGATTCCCTATTTGTTTCCCAAAGCAGGTGATGGGCTACGTCGTTGGGTGACAGAATGGCCGTCAACACAGAGTGACTTGACCATTGTCACCAATGAAGGCGACCGTTTGCAGTTGGCAGAAAAAAACGTGCCTCAACTACACAAAATTCCCATCGGCAGCAATATCCAAGGCAAAATTTTGCCTGAATCTGAATGCCAGCAACGCCGAGTAATGCGTGGGTATGGACAGGATGATTTGGTGTTGGCCTATTTTGGATTTCTGAACCGTAGCAAAGGTGGCAAACTGTTGATTCGCACACTTCATCAATTGGTGCAGCAGCGACCCAATACCTATCTGCTGATGATTGGTGAGCGTGTTGGGGCCAGTGATGTGACCAACTATGCCTATTTGCAGGAAGTGGAAGCATTGGTTGCAGACTTGGGATTGACAGCGCATGTGCAGTGGACAGGGCATCAGTCACAGGAAGATGTCAGTGCGGACCTACATGCCTGCGATGTGCTGGTGATGCCGTATGCGGATGGGGTGAGTTTACGGCGTGGGACATTGATGGCAGGGTTGGCGAATGGATGCGCCATTGTCACGACCACACCGCAAGCACCACTGCCAGAGTTGGTGGATGGTGAGGACCTTTGTTATGCAGCTTATGATGCGGATGCGTTAACAGCCGCTATCAACCGCATTGTCACTCAGCCTGAATTTGCAGCCACTTTACAAAAAAACGCCTATGCCAAAAGCAAGCAGTTCACGTGGGATACCATCGCACAACAACATGTGGCTTGCTATCAGTCCATTTAACTCAAAAGTCCGACTTCTCACAGGGGTCGGACTTTTTTCTACAGGGGAATCGTAAGGTTTTGCCATGCCGTTTTGCCACCACGCCAGTCATCCGCGTCTAACTTCTGGTGAGGGCGAGACTCATCCCCTTCAATTGCAAGGGCATTGCGAGGCAGTTCCGCTACAGGCAAGCGCATCAACTGCATGTGCAAATGGGTATCGGTCAATTCAAGCAATGTCCATCCCGCAGGGTAATCAACCACAGAAGGCAAAATGATGAATTGGCAATCACAGCTACCCACTGCTCTCGTTTGCACATCCAAGCGATGCGCATGGCCTTGAAAAACAGCACGGACATTGCCATGCGCTGCCATTACATCAAGGACCGCATCGGCATTTTTGACTGCGTAAAAATCAACCCACGTTTGATTGCCAATCTCCGGTGTCCAAGGGTAGAGCAGTTGGTGGAGAAAGAGGAAAACAGGTGTATCGCCTGCTGCGGCAAGGGCCGTATCTAGCCGGGCCAACTCCTCCTCACAGACCCATCCATACACCGGATCAACAGGACTTGCTTCTTCAACCTGTGCAGGTGAATGTCCTTGAGCGTTGAGCAAGATGAGCGTGGCATTGTCCAACTCAATCGTTTCACCCTGTCCTCTGTGAAGCCCCCAAAGTCGTTCAAAGTAGGCCCAATCGCCACCGCCTGGTGGACAGTCATGATTGCCTGGTAGCGCGTAGACTGGTGTGGGCAATGAAAGCAACTGTTGTGATAAAAAGCTCAGTGCGATGTAGAAGGCATCACGCTCCATGTGGAATGCACCGCCACCACAGATGAAATCGCCCAAGTGAAAGATCATATCCAGATGCGCCTCTTCCAATTCTGCGAGAAGCATGCGTAGCAATGGCTCTGGCTCATATTGAAACGGGAAATGACTCTCTTCACTCAAATATTTTTCATAATTTAACCAGTAATGTGTATCGGTACACACCCCAATGCGGACGCTGTTTGGATGCGCCCCCTGTTGATTCCCCTGTTCGGGCATACGAACTCCTTCAATTGTTTCCCAAACCATGTTCTTCAAACCAATGCGCTTGAATTTTCTCTAGTGTACCATCCATGAGAATGGTATCCAATGCTTGTGACAGATTTTCAACCAAGATAGGTGCATTGTATGGCATCACAATCACATAAGGATTACTTTCCAATGCGGGACCAACGGCGTGGACCAGAGCACCCGCTGCCTGGGCTTGGTATAGCGTAATATTGTCAATCAACAGTGCATCAATGCGTTTGTCACCATCTACGTGATTGTTTCCAGCTATGAGTGCGTCAATGGTCTCTTGTGGTGTTTCAAACTGGATCAACTCCAAGCTTGGCTCGGCACGTTGTAACCGCCGCCCTACCATATCCCCAACACTGCCCCATTCAACCGCAACCCGCCTATTGTGTAATTTTTGGTTGGCAATACTCAATGTTTCTTCAGTGTGATCTTCATGACTAGTGCTTTGCCCATTACTTGCCAACACAAAATCATTCTCGTCGATCCATGAGGCTTGATCATGCATCACCCAGCGGAGCCCCGCCTCAAAGTAAGATTGTGAATATCGAAAATCTTTTGTTAGATGGGGATCGTAAGGCATGGCACTAACGATGCTATCAATTTTACCCGCTTTTAGTGCATCTAACAAGCTGTCAAACCCGATAGCGACAATTTCAACCTCCATATCCCACAAAGATGCAATTTCTTCTGCCAAATCAACATCAATGCCAACGGCCATCCCATTTTCGTCAAGGTGTTCAAACGGAGGAAAGCTGGGGTCGAGTCCCACACGCCATACCCCACGCGATTGCATGGCGTTCCATGTCACATCTTGGCGCATCAAAAAGCTGGGTAGCAAAGAGGTTGTTGCCGGAAATAAAAATAGTAACAAGAATAGGGCCGATGCAACGATGATGACGATTGAGAGGGAAAAAAGAAACCATCGTTGCCAGATTTTTATGTTATGCCAGCGTGTCCATTTGGTCATACAATCCTGCCTTATACAGTCCTGCCTTATACAGTCCTCAATCGAGAGGGCGTCTACAGAGTTGATCCACCTGTTTTAGCAGCGTGGGCAAACGATGGTCGCCATGCATGGACTCAATGTGTGTTGCTGCCTCTACCACGGGGATGCCCATTGCTGTGACATAGAGTGGCTTTTTGCTTTGTCCACGATACACCATCGCAACTCTTTTTTGTGCATCATCATCCGAACTATCAAGTCCTGCAAACGTTTTCTTCGCCACACCAATAACCGGAATCTGCGTCTCTAAGGCTTCATACAGATGCATACCCAACCCTTTTTTCTGCTCTGGCAACCACACATAGCCATCCACGATAATCGCATCGGGTGTATGCTCTGGAGCTATTTTTTCCAATACAGCAAGTATGCACGGTAATTCACGTCGATAAAACTGGCCTGGGACATACGGTTCAATCGGTTCAATCACGGCGATATGCTCGCTGGTAGGCACTGAACTGGTCCATGTTTCCATGGTGAGACAGGCTGCCACACCAAATTCGCGTTGGGTATCCCCGTTTGTTCGATAGTCAACATCAATACAGGCAATCATGATTTACACTTAATCCTACCTCTCCAAATGAATCGCACCCGGCCAAATCTTGGCAAAAAATGCCCGCTGGACACCGCGCACACTCTCGCCGCCATCCACAACAAGATTTGAGCCGACATTGAAGTTGCCCGCCCGCGACGCAAGAAAGATCGCTGCCCCTGCCATACTCTCCATGTCTCCAACACGCTTGGCTGGAGTCATCTTTTTCAGTTCATCGGTGTGATCACGAGCAGTCTTGTTCAAATCGGTTGGGTAGTCGCCCGGTGAGATGGTATTGACCTGAATGCCTTCCCACGCCAAACTGTCACCCAAGTGCCGACCCAAGTGGATGACACCTGCTTTGCTGGCGCCATATGCATAGTTGTACGAGGGGTTGAGCTTACCGCAGCCGTCGATAGAGGCGATATTGATGACGTTTCTTGGTGTTTCTGGAGAAGCCCCTACGCGAAGGAAGGGCAAAAATGCTTGCGTCATAAAAAAGATGGCTTTGAGATTGAGGTCCATCACGGAGTCCCATAGTTCTTCCGTCACGTCTTCGATAGCTCTACGACCATCGCTGATGCCAGCGTTGTTGACCAGAATATCAAGTGATTCTTCGCGCTCACCGTAGGCTTGTGCCAATTCCTTGATGCCAGCAACAGAACCGACATCGGCGACGATATACTCACACGACCCGACTTTCGCCAACTCCTCCTGTTTCTGTTTCAAGACATCTTCACGCCGCGCAACGATGTAAACCTTGGCCCCAAAATGGACAAAGCCCTCGGCAATCATCGCCCCAATCCCAACCGATCCACCTGTCACCAATGCTGTTTTTCCCTCTAGCGAAAATAGTTCTTTCATGTTGAGTCTCCTTGATCGTAAGTCTACAGAAATGCTTATCAGTTCCTTATCCCATCCTTATCCAATGAAAAGGCCGTATTCAGAGCTTCACGGATTATATCAAATTGCGGAAATATTAACAAAGACCTGACATTTTCTTGATTCCCTTTAAGCGGTGTATCCTTTGACACGTGCAAAAGCCTATGCTATTCTCTGTAAACCGTACTATGTTTGATTGATAATGAAATTGAGAGGGTTATGCAAGGAATAAGCTGGTGGACACAACAATGGCTTGAGGTGTTGGTTGAGCTATCTCTGCTTGATGAGGTACACCTCGATAAAAAGACCTTTTCTGGAAGCCGCGTCCAGCGTTTAGAAGTGGTCACGGGACAGATTCAGGCCAAAGTACGTGACCGTGAGTTGGGGACATCGACCATCACGATTGTGCTCGAACCGCTCACCGATGCGGAGTGGGACCGTGCGCTCCACGCCTTGCAGAACCAGACACTGTTGGCGCCACAATTGCTGACAGGTGCGCTGCCCACCGAATTGGAATCCATCTTTGTGGCACTGGGTTCACCGCTCTTTCCATTCCGTGCAGACCAGTTACAGATTACGCTTGAATGGAATCGTAGCAAGCGTAAAACAGATGCACAGGAACAGGTGTCAGCAGACACTAATGATACTGATGAAATTGCGCAGGATATGGGACCGCTGACGATTACAGCAACCTCGCCTGAACGTGCAATTCGTCCGCTGCTGGCTGTCTACCACACATTTGGTGACATGCTCGAAACCGATCCCTGGCTCCTGCTACGATTTCGAGGGCGTGATCGTCAGCAGATCATGCAGGTGTTGAACCAGCGACGCACCAATCTACCGAACTCAGGACGTTCTACACAGGCGGATGTTTCCAGCCCACCCAGCTCGCGTTCGGTCAGCGCAAGCAAACCCAGTGATGGACCGACAAAACCACCCGAACGCACATACACCAACCAGCATTTTACCGATAGAGTGGTGACACGGACCTCGACGGGTCATGCCGCAGCGATACCACAGTCGTCTGTTCAGCAAGCAGCGAGGAATAATCTTGCATCGGCAGGGCAAGCTGTTGATGCATTGGAAAATGACGCCGCCCTTGAGCAAGGACCACAACTTGCCAACCAGATTGACACGTATTGGGGCAGCACCAGCGACATCGAGCACTTTCAACCACATATCGCTCCTGTCGGTGTCGAGTTGACGTTGCTGCGTAGTGTGGGGCCACCCCTCTTTTCGGGTGGCGCAACAACAGGCCGTACAGGTGATGTACCACAGAAAGATCAAAACGAGTTAATCTATGATCATTTGGTTGAGATTTATCGTGAAGTGACGACGAAGGCATTGGAATTGGCCTATGCCGCACCGGAGGTTCAGTAGTCGGTGAGTATGAAAATTGCTCTTTTCGCTTGACGATTTGGCATATCGGTTGTATAATGGTTCCATCTTGGTTGTACGATGATTTTAATTACGGGGGAATAATGGCAACAATTACGATTAAGAATATACCAGACAAACTATATGAACTGTTGAAGGCATCTGCCAAAACAAATCGACGTTCAATCAATAATGAAATCATTATTTGTATTGAAGAACGTGTAAGTCATCGTCGAGGAAGGAGAGATGTCAAAAAAATTCTGGATGAGGCTCGCGAAGTTCGTAAGTTTACCGAAGGAAAACCAATTAGTCATGAGAAATTTGACGCCGCTAAAAATATGGGGCGATTATGATTACTGTGGATACAAATATCATTGGCTATCTTTATATTGATGGACCTTATACACCTAAGGTGGAGCAGGCTCTTGAGAAAGATAGTGAATGGATTGCCCCATTTCTTTGGCGAAGCGAGCTGATGAATGTCCTAGCAATTCACATCCGGCAAAACATGATTACTCTAGAAGAAGCCAATATTATCATTGACAAGGCGACTTCGCTCATGTCTGGCAAAGAATATGAAGCCTCATCGTCCCAAGTTTTGGCGTTGGCAAAACAAAGTCAGTGTTCATCTTATGATTGTGAGTTTGTTGCCTTGGCAGAGGCAATGAATGTGCCTTTGGTGACGATGGACAAACAAATTGTCAAAAAATTTCCAGATACCGCTATATCGCTTATTGACTTTGTTGGAGATTGACTTCGTCTAAAATCAAAAAGGCAGTAACAATTTTTCTGGGAGACCACCAGCTTACAAAAATTGGGGGTTGACAACGGTCAGCGAATCGCGTATCATATAAATCAATCTTTGCAAAGATTGGTGAATGTTCACCCATAACAACAACATAATCATAATAACGTTGAGGGAAACCAAAACCTGTCATTGTTTGTTTTTCAGAGAGTTGCTGGGTGGTGTGAAGCAACAGACGGCAGATAGGGTAGCATTTCTTCAGTTCTTGGCAGGCAATGGCCGAGCGGTGACACGTCGTTAATGTGAATGAGGCAGAAGGGTATTGTGCTTTCTGTAAACTCAGGTGGTACCACGTAGGTAGACTATATAAAGTCATCTTCGTCCTGAATAAGTTTCAGGGTGAAGGTGGCTTTTTTTGCTTTAGTGAAATACTACAACGGATTTAGGCGAGGAACGGATTTTGACCTCTGCGCGAAACAAAATCCGTTTCTATCCCTAATCCGCTGTAGTATGCAAGATCGGAGTACGAACTATGCTTGATATTCGTTGGATGCGAGAAAATCGCGATGCATTGGCAGAAGCCATGCAAAAGTTACATGATTTGGATGCACCTTGGGAGAAGGCGTTGGCACTGGATGAGGAACGCCGCGAGTTGTTGACAAAGGTTGAGGCGTTGCGGGCAGAACGGAATACCGGCTCAAAGCAGATTGGCTTGCTCTTCCGCGAGAAGAAGGTGGATGAAGCCAATGCCATGAAAGCAAGGATGAGCACAATTGGTGATGAGATTGATGCCATTGATGTGCATTTGAATCAGGTGGAAGCAGACTTTCACGACGCCATGATGCGCATTCCCAATCCACCCGACCCAGATGTGCCTGTTGCAGCAGATGAAGATGGCAACATGACGCTGAGTGAGTGGGGTGATAAGCCAACCTTTGACTTTGAGCCGTTACCGCATTGGGATGTAGGCACAAACTTGGATGTCATTGACATTGAACGCGGTGTAAAAATCTCTGGTAGCCGCTTCTATCTGCTGAAGAAAGCGGGGGCGCGGTTACAACGGGCGTTGACCAACTGGTTCTTGGATGTTCACATCAACGAGCATGGCTATGAGGAGATCTACCCACCATTCTTGGTGCGCACCCATAGCATGGAAGGCACGGGCAATCTGCCCAAATTTGGCGATGTGCTTTATCAGGATCACGAGGAAGATTACTGGCTGATTCCAACAGCGGAAGTGCCAGTGACCAATATCCACCGTGATGAAATTCTGGATGAGGACCAGTTGCCCATCAAATACGTCGCCTCTACACCTTGTTTCCGGCGCGAAAAAGTGTCTGCGGGCAAAGATGTACGTGGGATCAAACGCGTTCACCAGTTCCAGAAGGTGGAGATGGTCAAGCTGGTTCACCCCGACAGCGGTCGTGATGAGTTGGAGTCTTTGACCAGAGATGCAGAGGAATTGCTGGAACGACTGGGGTTGCCCTATCGACGCCTAGCGATTGCAACGGGCGATCTCTCTTTTGTGGCTTGTATCAAATATGACTTGGAGGTCTGGGCTGCTGGTTGTGGCGAGTGGCTGGAGGTTAGCTCTTGCTCACTCTTCCGAGATTTCCAAGCACGCCGTGCCAACATCCGTTTCCGCACACAAAGCGAGAATGAAGATGGCAAGAAGACCAGCCGCAACGAGTTTGTCTATACACTCAACGGCTCAGGGTTGGCCCTGCCCCGTATCATCATTGCCATTCTCGAAAACAACCAACAGGCAGATGGCTCTGTGGTTGTACCAGAGGTGCTGCGACCGTATATGGGTGGGCTTGAGGTGATCCAGTAGGTCGGTATTCGGCGGGTCGGTAGGTCAGTATTCGGTGGGTCGGTAGGTTGGTATTCGGTGGGTCAGTAGGTTGGTATCCGGTGATTGGATTCTGACTAGCTGACCTGCTGATTGCTGACTAGCTGACCTGCTGATT
>JBCCFC010000541.1:0-8716 GCA_039029935.1 Chloroflexota bacterium | reverse complement strand
TGCCATTCAATGGAGTAGCCCAGAGGGGGATTGGGATCACTTTGATCTGGGTGATTTTAACAATGATGGTGACTTAGAGATTGTGGTTGCGGGCAATGTCGGCGATGGTGATACAGGAAAGATTGCCATCTATGACCCTGTTGTATCGCAGGGGGGCAGTGACACAGAAATTAATGGCATTCCTTGGACAAAGTTGTACGAAGCACAGATTAATGATGGTGCTGCCTATTTGGTCAATGCCGGAAATTTTGACGACGGCATTCCCGGTGATGAGATTATGTATGTGGTCGAACTTCGTGATTCAGTCAAGGAAGATGAAGCAGATGTCGCAGGGACGCGCATCATTAAACCCACATCGTTGACACCAGATGGTCGTAGTTGGATCACCCACATTGATCGCAAAGATTTTGATTTTGAAATCAACCAGATCGCATCGGGAAATATTGATCTGGTCAGTCATGATGAAGTTGCGATTATTGGTGAAGACAAGGGTAAACTCACGCTCTACAAATTGGACGACGGCTTCAGACAAATTTTTAAAGAGTCGAGCAGCAGTGACCCGCTCCGGTCCGCCGCCATTGGTCAGGTCTTTGCAGGGGGAACAATGGAGCTTGTGGCAACCCGCAAGATGCGTGCGGGGCGTATTGGTCGTACAATGATCATCTATAGCTATGACAACGAAAATGATACAATGGTTGAATCGGATGGCGACGCCTTCTCACCCTATCCACGCAAAAGCATTCTTGCTGATGTCAATGGTAGTGGGGACCAAGAAGTCATTATGCTCCGCCGTGATAATAACCCACGTTTGATTATGCGCAACTTTGGCAACGATGGCACCATTGCCTTTGAGCAAGATTTGGATGATGATGATCAATATCGCAATGGGGCGGCGGGTGATATTGATGGCGATGGCTTTGACGAATTGGTCATTTCTCGCCCCAATAAACTGCGTGTCTACACCAGTCTCAACGCCAACGCCGACTACGATGAGTATAATGTCGATAATAAACGCTATGTCAATGTTGGCGATTTAGATAAGGTTGGCTTTGTCCGGGGGGCCGAGTTTCAAGCCAGCATCGAGCTTATCGAGCGTTCCATTGAGGCAGATCAGCAAGACGCCACGTTGCGCTTTGATCTCATCAACGCAACCACCACAGATCGGATTGACTTTAAACTGTTTGTCGATGGCTATAGCAACTGGATCGATGTGAGTGCCAGTCAATTTAGTACACCGGCATCCATCTTCGTCACCTTTAACTCATTTGGGCTGCTGCCAGGCACATACAACAGCAAGTTAGTCATCAGTTCAACCACGCCAGACTTAGAGGTCATCAACGCCATCTATGTCGTCAACATGGTCTTTACGGTTATACCTGCCGAGCTGACTATTTCACATGCAAGGCTCCATCTGTCCGCCTCCCCTTGTACAATTGGGCGGGACGGGACAGAGATGGCTGTTCAGCAGCGTAAGATTGAGATCACAGGCAGCAACAATAGTACACTGAGGTATACAGCAGCGATTCTCGATGCGCCTTCTGTGCAGGCGGCGCAAAATTCGCTCAACGGAACGTTGGTGAGTGGGCAGGTCAACGAGGCAGGTGATGTTGTCTTGATTGACTCCGCAGGAACCCAAAGTATTGTCAATAACACGGGGTTGCCATCGCGTGCGACGGCACAGTCAGCACAGGTAGCCCCACGTTCTGGCAATGCAGGCATTGAGTGGCCTTCAGCAAAAGTATGGGCCAGTGCCAGTTCTGATCTGGGTATTGTCAATGACAACCTGACCGTTCGCATCGATCCAAACCTGATGGAAAGTGCCAATTTCTTTGACAAGGCGATACTCGTCATCGTCGCTGAGGAGCGTGCTGGTGCGCGCCCCAACAATGTGCGTCTCGTTGATATGAGTTTGCTCTGCTCACAGTCACAGATGTTGCTACCTGTTGTGACCAGATAGAGGAAGAGTATTCAGTAGGTCGGTCTTCGGTAGGTCGGCAGGTCGTTATTCAGTAAGTCATCAGGTCTGTATTCAAGCACCGAATACTGATCTACCAAATACTGGCTTACTGAATACTGACTTACTGAATAACGACCTACTGAATACCCATATAAAATAAACCACATAAGAAGGAAACACCACATGAAAAAAACAGCACGTGTTGTCGTCATCGGCGGGGGCGTGGGCGGATGTAGCACACTTTATCATCTGGCAAAATTGGGATGGAAGGATGTGATTTTGCTGGAACGCGATGAGCTAACCTCTGGGACAACATGGCACTCGGCGGCACAGGTGACACAGTTTGGCACCGTGCAGACGATGGTCGGGCTGAAAAAGTATAGCACGGAACTCTATACCGAACTCAACGATGACCCTGACTTTCCGATGAGCTATCAGAAAAATGATGGCGGCATTCGGCTAGGGCATACACAGGCGCATCTGGATGGCTATCACCATTTTGTAGGCATGGCAAAGGGGATGGGCGTTGACTTTGCCGTGGTTACACCCAAAGAGATGGAGGAGCTTCATCCCATGCTCAATGTTGATGGGTTGGTTGGCGGGCTTTGGGACCCGGTGGATGGGGACATCGACCCCACAGGGTTGACATTGGGGCTTGCCAACGCTGCACGTAAATTGGGTGCAGAGGTCTATCGTTTTACGCCCGTCACAGGATTGCAGCAGAAACCGTCGGGTGAGTGGATTGTGGAGACGCCCAAGGGCAACATCGACTGTGAATATATTGTCAATGCCACGGGCTATCGTGTCAACGAGGTGGGGCGCATGATGGGGGTTGAGCACCCCGTCATGTCAATGGAGCACCAATATATGGTGACAGAGGCCATCCCCGAAATTGTCAACTTTGGCAAGCGTGTACCGTTGCTGCGTGATCCAGGCGATGACTTTTACTGTCGTCAAGAGCATGATGGCCTGCTGCTTGGCATTTATGAGCAGAACTGTCGGCCTTGGGGGATGGACGGTATCTCACCCGATTTTACCTCAGCGTTGTTGCGTAATGATATGGATCGTCTCATGGACAACGTTGAGGCAGTGGCCGAGCGCTTACCTGCGCTGGAACATGCGGGCATTCTTGCACAGGTCAACGGACCTATCACCTATTCTGCCGACGGTCTGCCGCTGATTGGTAAGATTCCGGGTGTACGTAATGCCTACGCCTGTTTAGGGCTACGTGCAGGGATCGGTGAAGGTGGCGGTCTGGGCAAAGTTCTGGCCGAGATCATGGTCTATGGCGAATCTGAGTGGGATTCATGGGTATTGGACCCACGCCGTTTCACCGAATATGCGACCGTTGACTACACCATGCTCAAGGCCATCGAGGAATATCAGCAGGAGTTTGTCTTTCACTTTCCCGATGAATTTCGCCCTGCGGGACGCCCCGCCAAAACGACGCCCCTTTATGAAACCTTCCTGCAAAAGGGTGGTTACTTTGGCTACATTGCGGGTTGGGAACGCGTCATGTATTTCAATGATCCCGACAACCCGGTCGAGCATGTACCGAGCTTCCGTCACTCCACCTACTTTGATCGTGTGGGCGAAGAGGCGCGAGCGGTGCGCACGACTGCGGGCATCACCGAAATCACAGGCTTCACCCGCTTCGAGTTGGCAGGCTCAGGGGCGGCCAAGTTCTTGGATAGCCTCATCGCGGGTCGTCTGCCCAAAGTGGGACGTATTGGTTTGGCTTATTTCTGCGCCGAAAATGGTCATATCGTCACCGAAGCCACGATTACACGGCTTGCCAAGGACCGCTTCTGGCTGCTCAGTGCCGCTGCTGCCGAGTATCACGATTGGGACTGGATTGAGCAGAAACTGCCCAGCGAAGGTGTCACGTTGACCAATTTGACAGGAAGTCACACCGCGTTGCATCTAGCAGGTCCACACTCACGTGACATCTTGGCAAAGCTGACCCGAACACCACTCGACAACAAGCACTTCCGCTGGCTAAGTGCGCAAACCATCACCCTTGGCTTTACCAAGGTGCTGGCAATGCGTGTCTCCTTCACAGGCGAATTGGGCTACGAACTCCATATGCCTGTGGAGCATGTCCAAGCCGTCTATGATAGTCTGGTCGAGGCAGGGGCAGAGTTTGACATGATCCACTTTGGCCTCTTTGCTACTGAGTCGTTGCGCTTGGAGAAATGCTATCGCGCATGGAAGGGCGACCTCAGTACTGAGTTTACACCGCTGGAAACAGGGTTAGAACGCTTTGTCGATCTCAACAAAGGTGACTTTTTGGGGCGTGATGCGCTGGTCAAACAACAAGCCGAGGGGTTGACCAAACGCTTTGTAGCGATGATTGTCGAGAATGAGATTGCGTCGGCCCATCAGGGTGATCCCATTTATGCAGGGGATGATCTCATCGGTGTTGTCACCTCTGGTGGGTATGGACACACAATCGACAAAAACATTGCGATGGGCTTTGTGCCGATTGCGTATGCCGATGAAGGCACAGCATTAGAAATTTCGATCATTGGACAACGATGTCCAGCCGTTGTGGTTTCGGAGCCGATCTTTGATCCGGCGCATGAACGACCGCGCGGTTAAGCAAATTTAAAGACAATAAGATGGGTCCAATGGTGAAATAGACCCATCTTGTACATCATACATTTATATAGAGAGACACGAAAATGACTCGTCGAATGAGCAAATCGCGCGCAGCGAAGCGCGCACAACGTGCAGCAACGATGACTGCACCACCCGTCCGCCCTGGTCTCAGTGGTGGGCAGTATAAACCACTCAGTGACCACGATATCCAGCGCATTCACACAACCGCGCTGGATGTGCTGGAGAAGATCGGTATGGGTGATCCAGTTCCACTTTTTGTCGAACGAGCAATTGAAGCGGGATGTTGGATGAATGACAAGGGACGGCTCTGCTTTCCCAAGGCACTGATGGAGGACCTGATTGATGGGGCAGCGAAGTCGTTTACGCTCTATGCACGCGACCCCAAACACGATTTAGAGATTGCCAAAGAACGCGTTCATCTTGGCACAGGTGGTGCGGCCATCAACACATTGGATTTTCAAACAGGTGAATATCGCAACTCAACATTGGTCGATATATACGACTTTGCTCGCTTGGTTGATCAACTCTCGAATGTTCATTGGTTCACTCGTTGCGTTATCGCCACTGAACTGACCAACCCATTATGGCTGGATATCAACACGGCCTATGTGCTAATGGCGGGGACACAGAAACATGTCGGTCATGCCATCACCGTCGCCGAAAATGTCGAACCTGTCGTACGCCTCTTTGACATTGTGGCAGGTGGTGAGGGCAAATTTAAGGAACGGCCATTCTGCAAACTGCACACCAGCCCCATTGTGCCACCGCTGCGTTATGGGGCCGATGCCTCGGAAACCATCATCGAAGCACTCAAATATGGGTTCCCCATCAACGCCATCACCGCAGGGCAATCAGGCGCAACCGCGCCAGCAACCTTGGCAGGCACACTCGTCCAGACAACGGCTGAAACGCTGGCGGCATTGGCCTTTGTCAACATCCTCTCGCCCGGCCATCCTTTCATCTTTAGCAACTGGCCCTTTGTCTCGGACTTGCGTACAGGGTCCATGATTGGTGGTAGTGCCGAAAATGGTCTGCTCAACGCGGCCTCGGCACAAATAACCAATTTCTATGATGTGCCCAGCGGCGTGGCGGGTGGAATGCCCGATTCCAAAGTGCCAGACATCCAAGCAGGCTACGAAAATGCCATCCCCAACATTATGGCTGGCTTGGCGGGCGCAAACCTCGTCTACGAATCGTCGGGCATGTTGGCAAGTCTCTTAGGCTGCTCCTTTGAAGCCTATGTCATCAACAATGAATCTATCGGCTCGATTCTGCGCGCAGTACGTGGCATTGAAGTCACCGACGAAACGCTTGGCTTTGATGTCATCGAGGATGTCGTCCACGGCGCGGGTCACTTCTTAGGCACACCGCAGACCTTCTCTGTCATGGAAACCGAGTATCTCTACCCCGTTGTTGGCGACCGCGTGACACCCATCGAATGGGCTGAGTCTGGATCGAAGGACATGTGGCAACGTGCGCGTGAGCGCGTGACTGGGCTGATGCAGCACTATCCGGCTTATCTGAGCAGTGTGCAGGAGCGCGAGATTCGTGGGCAGTTTGATATCAAGATTGGGCAGGGTGAGATGATGGCTGGGAATGGGCGTTGGTAGGGTCGGTGAGATTATGTTATAATTGAGCCAAAGTTCCATTTACTCATAGCAAACATCGACGTTTACAAAGCAGACTATGACACAAGTCTATCAAAACCATATTCAGAAGATTATTGACCAGTACCCAATTGATACTGGTCAATGTCGTCAATGCGCACGGGGAATTTATGATCTTCTCACCGCTGAAGGGTTCGATGCTCAGATTGGGTATATGGAAACAGATACACGCTTTTTATCATTGGCAGATGGGAGACAACTCTCGCGGCGACCGCGCAGAAGTAACAGCCTTGCCTACCATGTATTTGTGCAGGTGGATAATATTGTTTACGATGCTGTGACTGGAGCTTCGGGCATGGCGATTGAAGCCTACAAAGCTCTATTCTATGAAGATGTTTTTAAAGATAAAACCATCCGTCTAACTTATTATGAGTATTGGTCACAAATGTAACACAGACATCCTTGCCTGTCTATATATTGATGAAGGGAAGCTATGACGACAGTTCAAGATGCAATCGATACCTTGTATGCCCGTCCGGCTATGTATCTCTCCTCCTATCAGAATCAACTAGATGCTGCAAGTCTATTCACAGCCTTTCTCAGCGCAGTCTTTGAATGCGATGAAATCAAAACGCCATCGTTTGTCTATCTAGCTACCGCTGGCTCGATGTTTTCGATGCAAGCAGTCGGCTCATCTCTACAAACAGATGCAGACGGGATTTCACCAACACTCTCATCACTCTTTGATATCGCCCAGTTTCGGACACCATTTTGGGATAATAATGATGCCTTGGGCTATTTACGCCCGATTGTGTGGTTTTCCGATTATTGTCTTGTGGAAATGACGATGGGCGATGAGGTTATACGCCAATCGTTTGTCCGTGGTGCTCCAAAAGCAACACAATCAACACGATTTGTACATGGCTCCGTGCCATCCATCAGTTTTTCCTTCACCTTGCCAACTCAACCATTTCATGAGACGATTCTTGACTGTGTGCGGCTCAAACGTGTACTTACGTTGTGGGAAGAAGAATATCAGCAAGAGATGAATTCCACTTTTGAGCAAGATTTGACGTTTGAACAGCAGTGGAATCAGCAGTCTAAATTTCACCATAGCGTCAGACTCGTGCCTGTAGGTGAGGATCGACAGAGTGACATAGCCGAGTTGGGGGTAGAGGAGATGATGGCAGAGCCTCTGCGCGAATTAGTGCCAGCGTGAGTGTGTCAAAATCCGTCAATAGAAGGGTTGTTTTGTGAGGAAAATCAATACGATTTTATTGCGGCGAATCAGATACGAATTCATCGAAGTTTATGATGAAAATAACAAAATCAAGATTCTCATTAGGGATTCAGGTTTAGAGAGCATGCATTTTAATCTTGATCAAACGCCTATTGAGATTTGGTTTAGTGTATTGGAATTTGTCCACCATCAACAGTAGACTTGTTAGGAATTTAGCCTCATGTGGTGTTTAGTCCAATTTTACATACGAATATTGCTGTGTTGTGCTGCTAAAATATACTTTTGAATTCGATTTACATCTTATATATAAAACAATTTTAACAGACACCTTATTCCCGAACAACTCTATTGGACTTCTTCCTCTGTAAAGGGGGTAACCTCGCCTGTTTCTGCATCAATATCGAGAAATTCTATACAAACAGGTTCCAGTCCAGCGAGCTTGTAAGTAACCAGCACTTGCCATTTCAGCTTATCTTGCTGAAGCAATTCTGGGTCTTTTGCACTGTATCCTGTACTCACAGAGCGAGAAAGATAGCCATTGGCTTTTCTACGGGCATCATCTGAAGTGATAATCATTCTTCCGAAACATTACGTTAACTGGCTCGTTGCGCTTGATATGCATACACATCCGCCAGCACATCTTCAAGCATCTCATGTTCGGTAATCTGTCTGCGTTCTTCTGTGTAATTGCCAAAGCCAGTTGTGAACTGGCTTAAAAAACGAATGGTATTGACAATGCCTAAATCTCGGTATAACATCCGCAATGCATCTTGCATAATTTCGGTTAAAGGTTTTGTTGCTGTCATCATGCGCCTAACTCTCCAATCAATTCCAATGGCGAATATAAAATCTCATCACCCAGCGTAAACCGAGGTGGCAAATCAACGCCTCACAACTGATCATAACACGCCGCCAAATCAACATCGGCCAATGTTGATTTTCTCAATAAATTCAGCCCGTAGCGAAAAGCTTCAACCTGATCCAAACTTAGTTCGGTACTATCCAAATGCATAGAGGATAATTCAAGCATGGCACAGAGTTTTCTATACTGGTGTTGTGTATTGCAGAGTTGCCATAGTGCTTGAAGTTCATTGCGCAAGGTTTGTGGGAATACATCTCGAACAATATCAACAGACCAATTGGCTTCAACTCTTGTCAGAAAATTTAAAAGTAAGGTGATGCCATTGCAGATGACATTTGCTTGGTAACTATCATCAGCTTTCGGATGAATTTGTATATCCACAGGTGTCAATTCAGGTAACGATAAGGGTTCAAATAGTTGAAGTGTTC
>JBCCFC010000540.1:0-8719 GCA_039029935.1 Chloroflexota bacterium | reverse complement strand
CTCCAGCGCATTGCCTATCTCAAAGCCGCCATTGATATCCACAAAGATTTGGGGCATGACTATCGGACATACTACACGCTTGTAACCTTGGCATCGGTCTATCTAACACTGGGTCAATATCATCAAGTGGAAGAGTGGCTGAGACCCATCGTCAACAATCAGGTGGTGTTGGACGAACCCGATCTACGCTATCAAATAATAAACAACCTCAGCCTTGCCGCAGCGCGTCAGAGGCGCAAAGAGGAGGCGCAAAGTTTGGCGCAACAAATGGTTGCCATGCATTCAGACGTATCCAGAACGCAACACGCATTGGGCTATATGGCATTGGGGGATGCCTGTTTGGTTGGTGATGTCTCGGCGCAGGCATTGGCGGATGCCCAAACAGCGTTTATTCAAGCATTCAATCGGCGACATATACAGGCCAATGTGGGGTTAGAGATTGCTGCACGGACAGGGCTGGCAGAGGTGGCCTATCGGCAAGAACAGCACACTGGACACATCGACGCGATGAACACGGCCTTGGCAGAGGTTGAATGGCTCTACGCACATCTCAACGCCAAAATTCAAGACCCATATGGCCGCGACCCCTTCTGGCCCCATTGGGTCTGCTATCAAGTGTTACGCATAGATGGTGATGCCAGAGCCGATGCTCTGTTGGCAAAAAGCCACGACCTCCTTCAAGCATGGGCCAAGGACCTGACGGATGAGTCGTTGCGGGTGTCATTTTTAGAAAATGTACAGGTGAATCGGGTGATTATTGCGGAGGTGGAGAAATGGAACCAATTGAATTGACCATTGAGAAGATGTACTGCCTATGAGAAGATGTACTGCCTAGCTAGAACGACCCTCTAACTTCTCGTCATCGCCGAGATGAAGTCGAATCATTTTGAGAAAGTTCAGTAGCTGTGCGCGATCCTGCTCTGACAACCCTATTTTAAGATTTTCAAAATGAGCATAAAGCTGATGAGTAACTGCCTCTCTTTGTGCCTGACCTTTTGTCGTGGCGGTGACCAGGAAGACTCTTGCATCGTTTGGATCAGAATGCTTTTCTAGCCAGCCCTTGGCGACTAGCCTCTTGATGAGACGGGAGACGTTATGCTTGTCTTTGAGGGTTAGCTGTGTGATATTCTTTTGATTCAATGCTTTACCACCGTTCCAGATGACAGACATAATCTGCCACTGCTCTGGCGTCAGGTCATAATCGGCCAGTGCCAGCGTGAGTTCTCGACGAAATAATTTGGCAACACGGTCAATGTTGAATCCCAAAGCATCATTCAGAACGGCAGGTATTTCTTGCCTCATAAAATTTACCCTCCATCAATTTAGTTGTTATGGTAACTGTTCTGTTGCTATTATAGGAGCGTTTGTCTTGATTGTCAAAATAACCAAATATATCTTGTTTGATAGTATGGATATTCAATAGTAGTGAACGAAGTGTGCCAGTGCGATAATGACCACCGAACAATGCATTGAATGGAAAGGCAGTAAGCCGCACACGCCCGCCTATGAATTAGGAACGGCGATAAAAAAAAAGACAGTAAAACAAATTTTTCATCTGTTTTACTGTCTTTTGTATTGAATTATTGTATTGGATTCCTGATAGTCTCTATAAATTTTTCTCGTATTCAGTTTCACGCCCATAGTTCTGGCCGACTTTCAGCACAGAGATCATTGAGTGACCACAAAAGAATATACTTCTTTCTGTATGTGGCGACATGATCTCAAAGGCACGGAATCGATCCTCTTCGCTGCCACCTGTCCAGACTGAAACAATATAGCGATTATGGTCAAGAGCCGCCTGTCCCTGCTCAATCAGGCGAGCCTCTGGGCCACTCAAGCTTTGATATTTGCGAACCATCTTGGTAAAAAAGCCATGTCGTGAGCCATCCAAGTCTAAGTAATCCAACCCTTCCTGTCCATGCAGTATCGTCGCCTTATCTTTGTCAAACCCTACGTCGATTAAGGCGTCACAGATTGTCTTGGCGATTTCCTCATCATCGACCGCAGTAACGACACGATTGATGGGCAATACATGGAATTTATCTTGTGACATCTATAGTTTCTCCTATTGATTTACATAATCACGTCTCGTGCCATTTCTGCGTTAACACCGCTCGCCCACATCATCGCGAGGGTACTGTTTGTTAGGACAAGTAGCCCGATGTAAAGCAAGCATCGATGATTCCAGATAATGGCTGCTTGCGCCATGAGGTTTTGATATTCCTCCTAATAAAAATTATATCATACAATTTTGTTTCGAACAATCTAGTTGTCTCGACAACTAGGTTGCTATATTATATCAGGGTTTATTATGGTTGTCAAGACAACTAAATATAAAATATATTCGAATCGACCCCTGAACTAGAGATTGTCGTGGGCATAGGGCTGACCGCGGTCGCCTATCAACAAGGCAGCAAACATGGCTCTTATCTCGATAATCTTTATGCTTCTCCATTGAGTGCAGCCTCAGTCGCATGGCACTCATCTAGAAAGGAATCTTTTGTAATTTATGATAAACGAATCGTTAAAAATAATTTTTCGTGGTCAGAATTCACTGCTCTATCGACAAGATGACTACCAAGATAAGGCTGGCAACCGCTATGATCACCCTGTCGCCATCAAAGTCCTGACGGCAGAGCGACCCACGCCCCAACAGGTTGCGCATCTGACCAATGAATATGAGCTAACACGCGCCCTTGATATTGGCCGTGTGCGGAAGGGGATTGAGACAACCAAAGTTGGTGGTCAATATGCCTTGGTGTTGGCCTATGTCGAAGGGATGACACTCAGGGAATTTTTTCTTGAAGACGAAAAGTACCACCCAGCGTTGGCCCATGACCCGCCCTCTGTGGATGGTTTCTTGGGGCGTTTTTTGACTTCAGCCATTGCCATTACGCAGACGCTTGACCAAGTTCACCAGCATCAAATTATACACAAGGATATCAACAGCCATAATATCCTCATCGACCCAGAGACATTGACCCCAACCCTGATCGATTTTGGTATTGCCAGCCAGCTTGACCTCAAAATGACGCAGTTAGACCATCCGAGCCAGCTAGAAGGGTCGCTTGCCTACATCTCACCCGAACAGACCGGACGCATGAACCGCATGGTTGATTATCGCACCGACTTTTACTCATTGGGGGTCACTTTCTACGAACTACTTACAGGACAACTGCCCTTTACCATGACTGACCCATTGGCCTTGGTCCATGCGCATCTGGCAACCAACCCAAGACCGCTCAGCGCCATCAACCCACAAATCCCACAGGTGCTATCCGATATTGTCATGAAACTGCTTGCCAAAAATGCCGAAGAGCGCTATCAATCTGCCGCTGGCTTGGCCGCAGACTTGACAACCTGTTTGGCGCAACAAAAAAGCACGGGCAAGATGACATCCTTTGCACTGGCAAGCAAGGATGTTTCCGCACAGTTCAAGCTGCCCCAAAGACTCTATGGCCGTGACCACGAACGCACCATCCTGCTCAATGCCTTTGAACAATGTCTCACAGAGGGGAGCCAGTTTGTGTTGGTGAGTGGCTATTCGGGCATCGGCAAATCGTCCCTGATCCATGAAATCCACAAGCCTGTGACCGCACAGCGTGGCTACTTTATCAGTGGAAAGTTTGAACAGTATCAGCGGGAGGTTCCATTCTTTGGCCTCGTTGCTGCGGTTGGTGAGCTTGTTCGCCATCTATTAACCGAACCCGAAGCACAATTGGCGGCGTGGCGGTCACAATTTTTGGATGCGTTGGGCGATGATGCCCAGATGCTCATCGATCTCATCCCTGATTTGGGGCTGATTTTGGGACCCCAGCATCTGCCCCCCCAGATTACTGCCATCAACACCAATCCACAAGACTCGGAAGCACAACTGCACTGGCTCTTTCTACAATTTCTTGCGGTGGTTGCCGATGCTGACCACCCCTTGGTACTCTTTTTGGATGATTTACAGTGGGCTGACCGGGCAACATTCAAGCTGCTGAAACAGATTATCACCCGCATCGAAGAGTTGCCCCAAAAACAGCCATTGACGCTGATTGGTGCGTATCGTGATAACGAGGTAGATGTGCATCACCCACTCCAAAGGCTGGTCAATGAACTGAGGGAGGAGGCGGTTGCATTTCATGAAGTGGTTTTGGGACCGATATCGGTCGTCGATATTGAAGCACTTCTGGTTGATCTGCTCAAACCTGAACTGCTCAAACCTGATGCCAAACAACGTCAGGAGATTGTGGACCTTGCGCGCTATATCCGTATGCGGACGGAGGGCAACCCCTTCTTTGTACGCGAATTTCTCACCGTACTCTATGAAACAAACCACATTGTCTTTGATCATGCACAGCAACAATGGCGTTGGGATTTGGTGGGCATCAATGCCTTGAGTAGTACCGAAAGTGTGGCCGCATTACTCAAAGGGCGGCTTGTGCAACTGCCTGAGCAGACCCAAACCCTGTTGCATTTGGCGGCCTGTGTCGGCAATCGTTTCTCGTTTGAGCTGCTCACCCACATTGCCGACCAGCCCGAGTCAGTTGTGGTTCAACATCTTTGGCCTGCATTGAAGGCTGGGTTGATTGTCCCCTTAAGTAGAACCTATCATGCGGTGACAGCCCTGTCTGACGAGCCAAATGCAGACAGCCAATCACAGAAACTGTTCTATAAATTTGTCCATGATCGGATTCAACAGGCAGCCTATGCACAGGCAGGCACACTGAGTACAACTGCGCTACATTGGCAGGTGGGGCAGTGGATGCGTCAACATCTCTCCCCAGAGGAACAACAGACACAGATATTTGCACTTGTGGGGCATCTGAACCTAGCCGTGCTTGCTCGTCACGTCAACCTGCACAAACCAGATCGCATGGCGGTTGTACAGCTCAATGTTCAAGCCGCCGAAAAAGCGATAGCGGCTGCTGCGTTTGCCCCTGCCCTACACTATCTGCGCACAGCATGGGGTCTTCTGACCCGGGGTGATACCGAACAGGATCATGCCAGACAGGATCATGCCAGACAGGATCATGCCAGACAGGATCATGCCAGACAGGATCATGCCAGACAGGGTGAGGAACAAGCATGGCGAGACCATTACGACCTGTCCTTGCAAATACATGATCTGATGGCAACATCTGCGCTCCTCTCTAGCGAGATTGAGACGTTGAAGAGGATCGAATACACAGTACAGACGTACGCACAGACAGTTTGGGATAGATTACCCATTGTGTGTTTGCTCATCGATCATGAGATTGGGAGCGGCGACCATGATGTCGCCCTCCGTTTGGGGCGAGCCACATTGACTGAGATGGGAACTCCTCTGCCACAAACCGTCAGCAAAGTCTATCTCCTCTACAAATTACGCCAAACACAGATGGCACTCTCTCAGGCAACACGCCAAAATCGGTTCAACCCGTTCTCACCCAAAAACTACCAGAAACTGCTTGACTTACCGATCCTGAAGGAGCCAAAGCACCTCTTACGCATTGAAATCATGCATAGACTGATGGGGGTTGCTATCACGGAAGACACCAATTTAATGATGTTATTGGCCTGCGACGTCATTCTTCTGAGCCTTCGACATGGCAACAGTCGCCCCGCACTCGCCGCCTATAGCTTCTTTGCGATGGCACTCTGCACACAGTTAGGCCAAGTTGTAGATGGGGTGCAACTTGGTGAGGCGACCTTGTCGATTGCCAACCAACTCCAAAGCACATCAGCCAAGGCTTCGGCCCGTTTTTATACGTATGGGTTTATCCATCATCGGCAAAATTTGATCCATGACGGACTTGCCCAACTCTATGAGGCCGTTCAATTGGGAGCGAAGACGGTTCAGGTCGCGTTGTGGGGTGGGTCTAGCTTCATCTATTGTGTGAGTCTGTATCGCTGGGGCTATCCACTACAACAGGTGCAAGAGGAGTTTCGGCTGTGTCATGCGCTTCAAACAAAATTGAAACAAGATAACTTTCGCGCCCAGGCCGTCATCGTTCAGCAAACGATTGCCAATCTGCAGGGCGCATCCGAAGACGTTTGTGTGCTGTCGGGGGAGTTTTTCAACGAGGCAGAGGTATCCCCTTTGGCATCCATCACCAGCGGGAGCGACCATAACGCGACGCAAGCACCAACAGTGATGGCAACCTTTGCTCGATGCAAAAGCGAACTCTACTATCTGCATGGTCACGTTGAGGAAGCCTTGGATTTTTCTCAACGGAACGAACAGTACGGCAATATTGGTCAAGGGCTGTCTGTGTTTCCGCTTTTTCAGATGATAGGCGCATTGATGCGGCTGGCCGTCTATCCAACCAGCAGCACCAAGCGACAGCGACAGCTCATGCGTGAGGTGAAAAAAAGACGTACCTATCTGGATAAAGTAGCAAAACACGCACCCATGAACTATGGGCATTGTGTCCATCTGGTGGACGCGGAGTGTGCGCGTGTGCAGGACAAACCGATGCAGGCGCGTCATCATTATGACCACGCCATTCAACTCTGCAAGCAACATAACTACCTCAACTATGAAGCGTTGGCCTGTGAGCTGGCTGGAAAAGCAGCCGATGCATGGGGCATGGACTGGGTTGCACAGACTTATCTGCGTGAGGCTCATGCCGCCTATCGGCAATGGGGTGCTGTAAGCAAAGTCCGTAATCTGGAAACGCATTTTCCCCACTATCTCCGCCCCCGAACGAGTACATCACCCATCGCAACCATTTCTCAACATAGCCCTATCCACCCCACTACCCACCCTACTATCCACCCTACTATCCATACCACAACAACCAATACCGTTGAGGAAACACTCGATCTAACCAGCATCCTGAAGGCATCGCAGACCCTCTCCAGTGAGATCATCATCGAAAAGTTGGTTGCGCAAATGATGCACGTTGTACTGGAAAGTGCGGGTGCGCAGCGTGCGGTGCTGCTCTTGAGTTGGCATGAGACATGGCGCGTCCAAGCAGAAGTCAACCAAGCAGAAGCCCACCAAACAGAAGCCCACCAAACAGGGCCACTGGTGACGATGCCTGCCTTGCCACTGACCGAAGCGGCCAACAGGTTGCCTGTGACCTTAATCAACTTTGTCATTCGCACCAAAGAGACTATCCTGATGGATGGCGACATGAAGACATCCCCCTTTGACACCGACACCTATCTCCACGCACACAACCCTGCATCTTTGCTCTGTTTACCGCTCATCCACCGAAGCGAGGTGATTGGTGTGATCTATCTGGAAAACAATCTCAGCGCAGGCGGCTTTGCCCCCAATCGTCTCAAAATTTTGACCCTGCTATCATCACAGATGGCGATCTCGCTCAACAACGCATTGCTCTACGATCATCTGGAGGAATGCGTGGCAGACCAGACGAGCGAGTTGACCCAGACTCTAGAGATACTCAAGGCAACCCAGCAGGAATTGATTGCGTCCAAGGAGCGCGCCGAGCAGGCCAGCCTGTCAAAAAGCACGTTTTTGTCGCAGATGACCCATGAACTGCGCACACCGATGAATGGTGTGTTGGGGATGGCGGCGTTGTTGAGCGACACAGGCTTAACCGCAAAACAACAAGACCTGCTTGACACGATTCGCACTAGCGGCGATACCCTGCTCACCATCATCAATGATATTCTGGACTTTTCTAAGATTGAGGCCAACAAGCTTGAGTTGGAACAAGTCCCCTTTGAGATTCAGGACTGTATCGAGGAAACCTTTAGCCTTGTGCGACCCAGCACCATCGCCAACAATCTTGCCTTGACCTATACGATTGACCCCCATGTGCCACCCCGTGTTATCCAAGATGTCACGCGTATCCGTCAGGTATTGACCAATCTGGTGGGCAATGCGGTCAAATTTACCAAGACAGGTGGCATTACAGTTCAGGTTTCCCCACAAACGCATGACACAGAAACAAAGACCTATCTTCTGACCTTTACTGTCACCGACACAGGCATGGGCATCCCCGAAGACCGCATTCCCCATCTCTTTGATGCCTTTAGCCAAGTGGATGAGACAACCACACGTCGCTTTGGCGGCACAGGGTTAGGGCTGTCGATCTGCAAACAATTGGTCAAGATGATGGAGGGCGAAATCTGGGTCGAGAGTGAGGTGGGTGTTGGCTCCAGCTTCCACTTTACCATCTTGGCAAAGAAAGCGCGGGATAAACTCAAACCCAATACCAAGAAGTCCCCGCTCTTTGATGCGGAGATGGCAAAACGCAAGCCACTCAGAATTTTGTTGGCCGAGGACAACGTGATCAACCAAAAAGTGGCGTTGGGGGTCCTCAAAAAATGTGGCTATCGGGCCGACATTGCCGCCAATGGCCTCGAAGCGATTGATGCACTCAGACGACAACCCTATGACGTGATTTTGATGGATATTCACATGCCAGAGATGGATGGCTTGACCGCGACCAAACAGATTCGTCAGCAGTGGCGTCCCCAGGAACAGCCCAAGATTATTGCGTTGACGGCGGATGCGATGGAGCAGCAAAAAGAGGCTTATTTGGGTGCTGGCATGGATGATTTTGTGACCAAGCCGATTCGGGTGACGGCGTTGATGAATGCGTTACAGCGGGTATAATTCCTCTTACTCATGACACTATTAGAGGAATTTGTAAATATAATATATTATATATTTCACTGTAGTTTGCTAAAGTATTTTCTCAACGGTTCAATCACTTCCTATCAAACTTAGCACTGGTTAAACAATCTGGGGGAGTGGGCGCGTACTGTACAACTG
>JBCCFC010000539.1:0-8724 GCA_039029935.1 Chloroflexota bacterium | reverse complement strand
CGAGGGGGAAGAGTATTATGCTTTACCATTGGATATCATCACAATTGAAAAAAGTGATTCGTTTGTATGGGTGGGAGAGATTGAAGTCGTCTATTATTATAATGAAGATGAGGTGATGAGATACACAGTTGATTTTTCAACGAGCTATAATCT
Source organism: Chloroflexota bacterium (assembly GCA_039029935.1). Taxonomy (GTDB): domain Bacteria; phylum Chloroflexota; class Anaerolineae; order Caldilineales; family Caldilineaceae. Next base: position 8,571 of record JBCCFC010000539.1, on the reverse strand, counting down.
GTATCTGCCCTATATTCAGATGGGTGAATGGGCATACAGTACTCACTGATATTGAACCAACAACCAAAGGAATCCTATCATGAAGACCAATCGAAAACTCACAACAACCCTAACCGCCTCGGTTCTTATCTGCGCCACAGCCATACCGAGTGCTAGCGCTGCCACCATTCCAGTTGATGCAACCACGATTGGCGGTGCTGGCTGTGACGTGGTGGAGGCACTCGCCAACGCCAGTCTGTCCGCTGGTGGCAATGCAGGCAATGATTGCGTGGATGGCGAGGCTGGGGCAGATGTCATCGACCTACAGGGCAATATCATCACCTTTACCACTGGCCCTTATGATGCCGACTATGGCTTGACGGCGTTGCCCGTGATCAGCAGTACCCTGACGATTAGTAATGGTCGGTTGGTACGTGATACGAATTCCTCGAACTATTTTCGTCTGCTCCATGTCACAAATGACGGTGCGTTGACCCTTAGCGGTGTGACTGTACAGGGTGGTACGCTCTATGAGGGTGAAGGCTATGGGGGTGGCATCTTTGCGCAGGGTCCAGTTACACTGACCAACCGCAGTGTCATTTCTGGCAACTATGCCTATGATGGCGGGGGTGGGCTGTACATGCAGCGGGGGACACTCATTGTTGACAATAGTGACATTGCCAACAACAGTGCCTATTTCAATGGTGGTGGTGTTGCCGTCAACAATAGCACCGTTCATTTCCAGAACAACAGCTTGATTGCCTCCAATACCACCTACAGCAGCGGCGGTGGGTTGGCAACCATCAGCAGCACTGTCACGCTCGCAGAGAGTACAGTGATTTCGGGGAATCGTGCATCTAGTGATGGTGGTGGTCTGCTCCTAAACACGAGCAGCTTGACCATGACCCAAAGCCAACTCTCGACCAACTACGCCTATAGTGATGGGGGTGGTCTCATGGCTGAAGAAAGCACCATCCATGTCCAAGAGAATAGTCTATTTCTCAATAACGAGGCCAAGCAGGACAGTGGCGGTGGTATTGCCTTAGTCGATAGCTCTCTAACCATGACCAACAGTCGCCTGTTGACCAACACGGCTGGCAGCGGTGGTGCGCTTGCCGTCAACAACACACAATCTGGAAGCGTACAGGTCAACCAAAGTTGCATTGCTGGCAATCAGGCTGGTGATGGCTATGCCGTGCGTCATCTGGGTGGAGCGATTGTCAACGCATTGCGCAACTGGTGGGGAACGGTTGATGGTCCTGATGGGGCTGGCAATGGCTCTGGTGATACGGTCAGTGCATCGATTACCTATGCCCCCTATCTCACCAATACAATTTTAGATTGCCCAACCTTTCCGACGCATACGCCAACGCCCACGAGTACACCAACGGCGACCAATACTTCTGTACCAACCCATACGCCAACCAAGACACCTGTGCCACCGCCAACCCAACCTTCTACGCATACACCAACGGCGTCACCCACTGCAACCGCAACTGAAACATCGACTGTGACACCAACACCGACACCAACGCCAACGCATACCGCAACTGCGTCCCCAACTGCAACGAATACACCTAGCCCAACGCCTAGTCCCACCCCATCACCCACCATGACATCGACCCCGACGTCGACACCTGTGCCTACCCATACACCAACATCTACATCTACGTCAACATTTACACCGACGGCAACACCGACAAATACATCTACACCGACGGCAACACCGACAAATACATCTACACCGACAGCGACCTCCACGCATACGCCGACATCTATACCCACCTCGACCTTGACATCAACACCGTCGCCAACATCTACACCGACTGTCACGCCGACAAATACCCCAACCCATACACCGACCCCGACGCATACACCTGCACCGACGCTGTTGCCCCAATCCATTCCTGTGGTGATTGGCAATACAGATGGCACTGTAGATGACACTGTAGATGACAACAATAGTGCTGACGGCGATGCCATTGGGCTGACCGATGCCTATGAATTACGTGATGGCGAGAGTGCCACCATCCATTTCCGTTTTGTCAATCAGGGCAGTGCAGCTACATCTGTCACGTATCAATTCGTGTGGCCTGCGTCGGGTGTTATTGATGGTTTTGGAAGGTTGGATTTGAATGTAGAGGCAACACAGGCCAATCTGCCCGCTGGATTTGAATTAATTTATGAAGATAGCTGGTTCGTTGTCGGACCATTGCTGGAAGGTGAACAAAGCCTTATCTTGGTTGTCGATGCCTTTGCCGGAGAATATGACCAAGAAATTGAGGGACAAACGATTCAATTACGCATTCAAGATACAGATGAACAAACGTTGCTGGTGTTAACCGCTGGGGTTGGGAATAATATCTTTATTCCTGCGGTAGCACCACCTGCCTGGATACAATTTTTACCTTGGGTTGCTCGATAGCAGCCACCTCAACAGATTCAATCAACGAAAAGGACTACATCACATGAAGACAATCAACACCTTACGCCAATACATCATCTTGCCAGTCATACTTACGGGTATCTTGTTTATTTACGACAGCTCATTGGTCAATGCACAGGGCACACCCATGCATGATTATACAAGTGGTGTCCAAGTTGCACATTTATACACCACAGGCATTACAGTTACACTGGCAGCCTACGATGAACATGGGGCAATTGAAGGATATCGGCTTGATAGTGTGTCTGACATCGGGTCAAGATCATATATCACCGACATGCCTGTCTCCAATTTTGAGGGGGCAATGGTGCTTTCTTCGGAGGAAGATATTGCAGCTATCTCGAATCTCGTGGATTTTACCCAGAAAATCGGGTCTGCCTATGTGGGGAGTGAATATGGGGATATTGAACTTTTGATACCATTGCTTCAATATCAAAACAGCGGGTTTAATAGCTGGTATAGCGTACAAAATATTGGCATTATGGATGCCGAGGTGTTGATTCAATACAGCGACGGACTGACTGTATCAACGACAATTTCACCCGGAGCAGCGAAGACGTTCTATCAAGATCAGGAAGCCCATCTGGTGAATGTACCTTCTGCCATTATCTCAAGCACCAATCATCAGCCACTGGTTGCCGTTGTTATTCAGGAAGATTCCGCGACCTCGTTCGCCTACACAGCCTTTAGCAAAGAACACGATACCGCCACACATCCTATTTTTCCATTGGTCAATTCAAATAATAGTGGGTATATCACGGGCATTCAAATTCAAAACGCGGGGTCAATGACAACAACTGTCACCGTATCCTATACTCCTTCTGCTGCGGGCAATGCCTGCGTTCAAACAAAAGCAATCGGTCCTGTGCAAGCAGAGACATTTGCACTTGATGCATTTGATGCCAATGGTGGCACGGAGGATTGCCAAACAAAAAATATGAGCAATACGGTTCCCTATCAATTTGTCGGGGCCGCCCAAGTGACTGAAAATACAAATGATATGCCCCTAGTTGCGGTTGTCAACCAACTCTTGCCGGGAACAAACGGTGGTGCGTATGGTGCCTTTTCGCCCGATAACGCTACCCGCAAGGTTGTCTTACCATTGATTATGGATAGAAATAGCGGTTATAGCACAGGGTTTAGCATTAGCCATGTAAGCGGTCCAGCGGCAAAGGTGTATTGCACCTTTACAGGCAAAGCCTATACATATGAAGCTGAGTTACCTATTGGTGGTGTTGTCACCCCTTTACAAAAAGATGAACCGGGGCTTGGACCGGAATATGTTGGCTCCGCTACCTGCGAAACACGAAATGCAGATGACACAGATAGCACAGCCGAGATTGTCGCGATTGTCAATGAACTCAATTTCGGGTCAAGTACAGACGAACTGCTTGTCTATGAAGGCATTAATGTGGAAGAATAATCGTTCGATCCTGTGTTGCCTACGTAGGGCTATGAGGTCACCTCATAGCCCTACCGAATAGCCTAAAATTACCGACTCACTACAGGCAAATAAATCGAGAACGCGGGCGGCTCTTCACCCACACGGAATGTCACCGCACGCGGGCGTGCCTCATAGCCCTCCTCATCCTCGGCATAGAGGACGATGCGATAGACGCCCTCCTCGCGGAAACCAGGATAGTTAACGCTGTAGGAGTTGCCGCCATTGTCGAGCAAACGAATGGTGTGGACAAACTCATTGCCGTCTTCACGAATCAAAGCATCACCATCCGAGGGAGCCTCATAGGAGGGATCATAGATAACGGCCCACACATGTCTGACACCTTGGTTATCCATCACTGTCGCTTGGATTGTGCCTTGCTGGTTGTTGACCTCAGCGGGCGGTTCAACACCTGCGATATAAGGGGGCCACATATCTTGCCCATCCTCGTTATCCAAAACGGTTAGCTCATCTTCAGCATCGAGCGGGGAAAACGTACCCACAAAACCAAAGCCACGTTGTGCAGCCTCTTGGTAATCATTTAGCTCATTGGGGACACCGTTGCCGTTGCTGTCTAGCTCTGGCATCTGGTCGGGATGGGCGGTTTCGGCGGCAATCTTGGCCTCGCGGAAACTGCTGTAGAGGCTTTCGCTGCGTCCGAGCGTGGTGATAAGGTGATCCGAGAAGTGGGCACCTGTGGCACTCGCCCACGCCAAGTTATCGGCACTGGTTGAGGTAACAATGACGCGGCCCTGTTTGCTCAGTTCAGGGAGAAAACTGCCAGCGTAACAGGCCTCGATGATGACATTGATACGCACATCCGGGTGAACGACCTCTAATTCGGTAATCCAGTTGTTAAGCTGCTCTGGTGTGACAATCTCATTGTGGGGTTTGTTAAGATACAGCACCCCCTCATCCCCATGATCCATCAAATAAATGGTCAAGGCCCGTTCTGGTCCCACTTCGTCGCGCGCCCACTGTGTAATTGCTGCACGTAGATTGTTGGTAGTGGCCGAGGCATCCACCTTGTTGCTATGGCCTAAATCTGGGGCAAGATAGAAAATACGGTCATCGCTATATCCATGTTCCGTAAATAGATCATACACATTATCGGTCACATTATAGATATGCTCCTGCAATGGGTCGTTGGCACGAATCGTCCCGCCAGCCAAAATCAAGATGCCTGGTTCAACCATGTCACCACGCGCATGGACGGTGAGATCGTAGGTCACATGATCGCCTGCCGTCAATGGATCATGGTTGCGCAGCTTGATGAAGACAGGACCATCCTCAGGGCTGATAAAGGTGAGGCGGACATCCGGGCTAAAGCTAAAGTTTTGCCCACCCGATGGCAACGAATCACAGTTGGCATAAATTTCGACTTCGACATCGGCTGGCGAGTCGGGTGGTACATTAATTTCGACTTCATATTCTTGCAAGGCCACAACATCCATGCGCACCCAATCTGTATCCGGCAATCCAGCGTTAACAGTATTGTTGGATGTGCTGCTGTTGGATGTGTCATGAAAGGTGCGTTGTTGGACAAGGCCATTGGTGGAAATCGACTTGCTGGCGGCACAGACATTATCCTCTTCAAAACGGTCGCCTTCGCTCAACCCCGATGGTGGCGGCACGGTGGCGGTGGGGCTTGGTTGATTGGGTGATGCACTTGTCGATGTCACAGTCGGTGTAGATGTCGGGATGGGAGAGGCTACGGCTGTGGCAGTTTCAGTGGCAGTTTCAATGGCGATTTCCGTAGCAGTGTGAGTTGGTGTGGGTGTTAACGTGCCAGCGACTTGATTGGGTGGTTTGGGCAATTGTGTCGCTGTCTCCGTTGCTGACGAAACCTGTGTCGCAGTAGGGGTATGTGAAGGCGTCGGTGTATAGGTTGGTGTAGATGAAGGCGTTGGTGTATACGTTGATGTATAGGTTGGTGTATGGGACGGTGTATGGGACGGTGTGGATGAAGGCACAGGGGTCCTGGTATAGGTCGGTGTATACGTTGGTGAAGGTGTATAGGTTGGCGTATATGTTTGGGTCGGTGTGTGCGTCGGTGTCTTGGTCGGTGTATGGGACGGTGTATGGGTATAGGTGGGCGTTTTTGTTGGTGTATAGGTGGGCGTTGGTGTTTTTGTTGGTGTACGTGTATGCGTGGGGGTAGGCGTTTTTGTTGGCGTGAATGATGGCGTGAATGATGGTGTAAATGTCGGTGTGGATGTTGAGGGTGTGATATTTGTCAATACACAGACATTGTAATTGATGTTATCAAAGAGGGCATAGCTAGAGGACGCTCCGGTATCGTTGACAACAATAAAGGCCAAACGAAGGGTTTCCCCCGGATATGTGAATTCGGGGTAGAATTGCCAATGCTCCCACTGACCATTGGTTGCATGTTCAATTAATGCACTTTCTTTCACCTCGCCATTGGTGTCTAAGAGTGCTATGCCTACACGGTCGCCCTGTGTAATGTGTTCTACCGTATAATAGTCGATGAACACACCCCAAATTGATTGCGGCATCGTGAGTTCCTGCCACATAATCGTATACTCCGCTTGTGCTAAACCGAAGGTGTGCAGTTTGGACGAGGAATAGCCTGCATAGGCATCGTCGCTATAGTATTGACCATTGGCGGTTGGCGAAAATTGCCACTCGCCATTGTATTCAAATCCACCATTTCGCAGATAATCTGTACACTCATATTCCTGATCTGCAATTCGGGGTGAGGGGTTCGAGGGCGAGGGATTTGATAGCTGATCTCGTTTTTGTGACTGGAAAGCATTTATATTTTCACGATTGTTCGATGTTTTTTCCAGTGATGATTCTTCCTGTGGTGAACCCCATGCGCTGATTAAATCGGCCAGTGCTTGTTCTGAAAGGGGCAAGGGGAGGGTATCAGCATGACTATCACTATGACTATCAAGCGTCTCTGCCTGTACAGAGCGACTAACCCCTTGAATGCCATGACTGTTATTGACAAAAAAATCGACAAAAAATAAAAAAAAGCAAACCCATATGCAAATGAGTCCTATCCGTTTGATGTGCTTCATCATCATCCATATCCTAATTGAGTTATCATAGCAAAATTGTTCTGTCTAAGTTTTTTGAGCTAAAAAACGATTCAACGAATTAAAGGGCAGGGCAGTATCGCAGGTTGGCTACCTGCGCCACAGATAATCAATCTGTGGTACTGGTTTATCCTTTCCTCCTCAAGGACAAAGAGCAGTATCGCAGGTTGGCTACCTGCGCCACAGATAAACAATCTGTGGTACTGGTTTATCCTTTCCTCCTCAAGGACAAAGGGCAGTATCGCAGGTTGGCTACCTGCGCCACAGATAAACAATCTGCGGTACTGGTTTATCCTTTCCTCATCAATCAATCGAAAAAGCTCTTAATTTCAGGTAACTGTAAGTAATTGCGATGGGTAAAAACGTACTTTGTCTTACCAATTTTTTCTGTATCGTAAGAAAAATGCAATGTTACATCATTTGTTGTATAACCAAAAAGACACGATGATGCCAGAAGAACCTGCAATCATCGTGTCTTTCCCTCCGCTCTGAAGCCCTTAACGAGGCACAAACGGCAGGTATATACGAAGCTCGAACGCAGTGCCTGTGGCAGGTGGCTCATTCGTGTCTGCTTGGCTTGCAATGGCTTCAATATGCATCGCATGTGGCCGTGCTTCATTCCCTTGCTCATCTTGTGCATAGACAACAACGCGGTAGATGCCTGCTTCATTAAACGCGGTGTAGGTTGCCCGATATGTATTCGCACTGATATGTATTAGGTCAACTTCGTGTACATGCTCGTTTCCGTTCTCCTGAATCAACCCCACCTGGCTGGATGTGGGGGCAACGTATGATGGATCGTATACTGTCATCCAGACACGTTCGATAACCTCATTGTCGGTGGCCGTGATTTGTACAATCCCCACCTCGTTTTGAACAACAACCTGCTCGGTTGCGCCAAAAATATAAGGCGGCAAAATGTCCTTCATTTGCTCCAATGGCATCACTTCAAGGTCATCATCGGTTGATGAAAGCATGTCGCTAAAGGGGAAGCCCTGCGTGGCCGCGATTTGATAATCAGCGGTTTCATTGGGAATATCGTTGCCGTTGCCATCAAGTTGTGGTGTTTGGTCCGGATGGACTGTTTCTGCCGCGATTTTTGCATTTCGGAAACTACCATATAAACTTTCGTGCCGCCCTAGACTCGCAATAAAATGATCCGAGAAGTACGCACCCGATGGGCTTGCCCAAGCCAAATCTTCTGCACCTGTAGACATAATCACGACACGATTTAGTTTGTCTTGGCGGCTGAGTTCTTGCAGAAAACTACCTGCATAGCAGGCTTCGATAATGACATTGATGCCAAGTCCGGGGTGACGCATTTCTAGCTCATCAAGCCACCCATCCAACATTGTCGGTGTAACCATCTGTTCATTGGGTCTATCCAGATACAATAGCCCTTGGTCACCATGATCCATGATGTATAGTGTCAGTGTCTGATCAACGTTGGCATTGTCTACGGCCCATTCTGTGATTGCATAGCGTAGATTGTTAATCATAGCAGGGGCATCGACAAGATTTTGAGGGGCAATCGTGCTATTCGTTTCATTCGGTGAAATATAATAGATGTCTTCATCGGTATAACCATTGTCAATAAACACATCATACATTTGATCGGTTAAATTATAGATATTGGCTTG
>JBCCFC010000538.1:0-8731 GCA_039029935.1 Chloroflexota bacterium | reverse complement strand
TCCAAAAATCCAGCCATTTCCCTCACACCACCTCATGCCCCTACAAATTACATCAGTCACTATCTTTACTGGAAAGCGTATGCAGTTACAAAATATTATCGATCCTGATGTTTATGTCAATGGTGTTCCCCACGAAACATTTCAATACTTGCGTGACAACGACCCAGTTCGCTGGTGGGATGAGGACGATGGCTCCGGCTTTTGGGCCATTACCCGTTATGATGATCTGATTGAAGCCAGCCACCAGCCCCAAATTTTTTCCAGTGCTGGTGGCATCCGCCTCGAAGAGATGGATGACGAGGAGAGTAAAGCGCGCAATACCATGATGGAACTGGACCCGCCGGAGCACACATCCTATCGCCGCCTGGTCAACCCGCCTTTCCTACCACGTTCGGTTGCCAGCTACACCGAAGACCTACGCGAACTCTCCAGAGAAGTCATCAACAACGTGCATGGACAGACCGAGTTCGATTTTGTCACCGAGATTGCGCGCACACTGCCCATGCGTATGTTAGGCAAAATGCTTGGTGTGCCTGACGAAGATGGTCACTGGCTTGTAGCGGCAGGTGATGCGCTGATCGGCAACACGGACCCAGAGTTCACCGACTTTCCCGTTGATTTGGTCGATACCGAGGAATATCGCCTCCTCCCTTTCCGTAGCCCTGTCAGCCTCAAGCTCTTTGAGTTTGCCACCCAACAGCGACAGCAGCGATTAAGTAACACAGGCTTCCAGCCTGTAACGGGCAGGGATGCCCGTGCGACAGAAGACCTCATCGCCATGTTAGCCAAACCATTGCGTGACGGCTCCATGCTCACCGACCTCGAATTCAACAACTTCTTCACCCTATTGGTGGCTGCGGGCAACGACACCACGCGCTATACAATGGCCGCTGGCATGGAAGCACTGCTGGCAAACCCCGACATCCTCGCCGAACTGCGCGACCATCCAGAATATATGGACACGGCTGTCGAGGAAATCCTACGCTGGGGGACTGTTACCATGCACTTCCGCCGCACAATGACACAGGACTATACGCTGAACGGCCAGCAGATGAAAACGGGCGATAAAGTCATCCTCTTCTACATCTCCGCTGACTTTGACGAGCGGCAGTTTGTCAACCCATACACCTTTGACATTCACCGCACACCCAACCCCCATGTCGCCTTTGGCTTGAAGAGTCCGCATAAGTGTCTAGGTGAACATTTGGCGCGGTTGGAGATTAAAGTGTTGTTTGAGGAATTGTTGCCCTTGATTGCGGATATTGAATTGAATGGGGCGATTGAGCGGTTGCGGTCGAATTTTATTGCGGGGATAAAGCATTTGCCTGTCAAAGTAAGCTGGGCATAAGGCCATTCCACAAAATAAAATATCCATGAAAGCGCGGAGTTAGCAATCTCTATCGCGGGTTGTACACGATAAATCCGGCGTTAGTACCCAGAGGGTACTCTGTCTACTCCACGGTAATTATTTCTGTGGATTAGCCTAACACAAATCATTTTACATATTTTATAGATATCGCCGTCATCAAAAATGTCAGAGAAATCCAAACAACCAACCAGTATTACGTTTCCTGTACGCAGACTTCAGCATAGTTTCTCACATGCTAAAGACTTTGGTATTATGGGAAACTGGAATAGCGTGAATCGTCAGCTATTTGAAGACGCTATCCAACAGCATGTTCAGGATGCACCAACGCAGATTACGGGAACATATCGTGGGAGAATACCTGTAATGCATTATTTTGATGCAGCAACAACTCTGTGGGTTGCCATTGATCAAGATGGCAAATTTGTGGCAGGTTGGGCTTTGTCAAAAAAGCAGATTGAGTATCTATTTGGAAAGGGGAATGTGCAATGACCAGAATGATGTACAAGAAACAATTTATACAGCTAATCAACCAATTTTTACACAAAGCGATTCAACCTGAACAATTTTGTACAGAGTATACTCAATTATGGATGGCGCATAGAGACTTTATCGACGCAAAACGGGAGGCATGGCCTGAACCATATGACCAACAACTACTGCAAAAACTCCATGATGGTCTAATTACACAAGAGGTGTTTTCTCAGAAATGGTCAGCATTGTGGGGTAATGCTGAGGATGAACCGTTCAATGATATCATTGACGCCCTTCATTCTGCTTGTGATGTGTTTGATCCTAACCCTGAATTTGATTGGGAACTTGATGAAGAGGCATTCTTTCGAGAAGTTGTAGATATTGTTGAACCGTTGGGTGATGTCATAGTAGATTCGCCTATCGATGTTGACCTGTCCCGCCGTCATGCTGAATTACAGCCAGTTTTTGCTTAAATAGTAGAGATACACTATAGAAGGAAAAGTATATTGCGACCTCATCAAATATGGACGGAAATACGCAAGGGAGAAAACATAGAACTTTATCTGGTGATATTTGCCAGTATATTGTTAATTGGGTTCAATATTTTTGGTGGAATACAGCCAGAATGGATATTGTCGCTGAATATCACCATTTTAGCTTTGATTGCGGTTTCATTGCTTGGAAATAGACATCGTTTAGAACGTATTCAGCAACAAGTAAACCAATCTCCTCAAACCGTATTTAGACGTAAATATCCGGATTATGTTGAAGAACGTTTAGCGAAGGCAAAAGAGTTAGTAGTTGTTGGCACCTCACTAATAAGAACAACAAACGGATATTTTGACACTTTTTCCGAAAGTATACAGAATGGTAATCACATTAAATTTCTTATCGTAGATTCAAATGGTATAGCATGTGATCTTGCTACATATCGAATGACTACTAATATTGATGTTAATTGGCATCGTAAAACAATATTGCATTCAATTGGGTTAATGTGTCGTTTAAAAGAAAAATCTCCCTCAAACGTCGAAATTCGAACAATAAATTACGTTCCCAGTTTCGGACTCTATGGTGTTGATATTGACACACAATCTGGCATTTTTTTTACCGAGCATTATGGATTCAAACTCAAAGTTGGAGATAAACCCAAGATAGTGTTGCGTCCAGAGGATGGGGAATGGTATCAAATTTTTAAAACACAAATAAAAGTGCTTTGGGAACATGGAATAGAGTGGCAGTACGGTGTAGAAGAAACTGATAATATGTTGATGTGGAGATAAAGTTACCATGATAGTTCAAGTCCAAACATGGCAAGAAGCCCTAGAACGTGTCAATAGTTTACCAAAAAACGAACAGTACATGTTAATGACAGCACTTATAAAAAACTTAGGTGAGTTAGACCCAGAAACACAGGCTTTGGTGGATGAATTTGTCTGGGTATCTCGGCTAGAACTCATGCAACCAATTTTGCAATGTTTGATGCAAGTTCAACCTCATGCCGGAACATCAATAGCGACTATTTATCTCGACCAAATTCAACACAAAATATGTGAGTGGCACGAAAGATATCCCGATGACTCAATTTTAGAGATTTTGTTTGCATTATATAATGCACTCAGTGTTGATGGGCTTTCATACTTTGACGACCAATTTGCATTAGCAAGGTGGTTGTTCATTAGCCTTTGTGAATCCCATACATTTGATGAAATCTCCAATAAAGTGATTGCGGAATCAATTATGGAATTAGAATCGATTGGATTTAATACGACACCATATTCAATTCCTTATATATCGGACGATGAAGATATACAACAAACAACAAGTGTAGTGGTCGAAGTAATGACAAATCAACTTACATCATAGGAGAAAACCATGCAAACAAAAGAATTTATACAACAAAAAAATGCCAAACACATCATTCATCCTATGGCTCACCAAGCCCCACTCCAAGAAGCAAACCCACCTCTCGTCATCAGCGAGGGTGATGGTGTTTACGTCAGCGACATTGACGGCCAGCGCATGGTCGATGCTGCGGGTGGATTGTGGAATGTCAATGTCGGCTACAATCGGCCTGAAGTCAAAGAGGCGATTGTTGCGCAGTTGGACAAGCTCCACTATTCGACTATCTTCAACGGCACGACCAATGAGCCAAGCATTGAGCTATCGGCCAAATTAGTGGGGATGATGGAGCCGGAGAAGATGACGCGGGCATTTTTCTCATCAGGCGGCTCGGATGCGATTGAGACGGCACTGCGTCTGGCGCGTCAATATTGGAAGGCCGAGGGGCAACTGGACCGTACCAAGTTTATCTCGCTCAAGCAGGCATATCACGGGACACATTTTGGTGGGGCATCGGTCAATGGCAACACGCCGTTCCGTCGCAATTATGAGCCGATGTTGCCTGGCTGTTTTCACGTGGAGACGCCTTATTTGTATCGCAATCCCTTTACCGATGACCCGCAGGAATTGGGTGAGATTTGTGCCAAATTGCTGGAGAAAGAAATCGTCTTTCAAGGACCGGATACCGTCGCCGCCTTTATTGCCGAGCCAGTGCAGGGCGCAGGTGGCGTGATTGTGCCACCCGATAACTATTGGCCGCTAGTGCGTGAAATTTGTGACAAATATGGCGTATTGTTGATTTCGGATGAGGTTGTCACAGGCTTTGGACGCACAGGTTCACTCTTTGGCGCACGGGGCTGGGGCGTTGTACCTGACATGATGTGTTTGGCAAAGGGCATTAATAGTGGCTATGTGCCGTTGGGGGCAACGATGATTAACGAGCGTATTAATCACACGCTGCTCAACAAAGAAGGTCCCTTTGGTATGGTCATGCATGGCTACACCTATTCCGGTCATCCATTGGCCTGTGCAGCGGCGGTTGCCAATCTCGACATTGTACTCAATGAAGATTTACCCGCCAATGCTGGCGTACAGGGCAATTACTGTATGGATAGACTAATGCCGTTTATGGAGCGTTTTGACACGGTGGGTGAAGTGCGTGGTAAAGGGCTGATGCTTGCGGTTGAGATGGTGCAAGATAAGATCTCAAAAGAGCCTGCTACGCGTGACTTTGGACAACAAATCGCCAAGATTGCCCGTCATGAAGGCGTGTTGGTTCGTGCAGTCGGCAATGAAATTATTTTGTCGCCGCCGTTGACGATTCAAGAATCCGAGATTGATATGATTGTCAATGCCTTGGATATCGCTTTTTCAGAGACAAAGTAAATATATAGGTAACCGTTCACTTCCCCTCGCCGGCTGAGCCTGTCGAAGTTGGTGCGCCCCCTTCGACAGGCTCAGGGGGCTGAACAGTTACATATTATAGTCATCAGAACTCCGACTTTTCACAAAAGTCGGAGTTCTATGGGAAAGGCTTACGAATCACATGCAATTTGATAGCGGTGCAATTCAAACAGCACTCGATAAATATTCTCGCGTTGAGTTGACACGTACACCAACACCATTGGACTACCTGCCGACACTCAGTCAGCAGTTGGACATCAACCTGTATCTCAAGCGCGATGATCTGACCGACTTGGCGTTTGGCGGGGACAAACCACGCAAGCTCGAATATGAGTTGGTGCAGGCAGTTGAACTCAAGGCCGATACGCTGGTGACATGTGGTAGTATGCAGAGCAACCATGCACGGTTGACAACGGCGGCGGCGCGCAAATTGGGCATGGATTGTGTGGTGGTGTTGAGTCATGACCAGTATGAGCAGATTCAGGGCAACTTGCTCACCGTTTACTTGATGGGCGCACGAGTCGAGGTGATTCGTGACGTGGATCATTGGGATTTGGAGAAATATGGACATGCCATTTGTGATGACTTACGAGCATCGGGCAAGACACCCTACTATGTGCCTGTCAGCGGCTCCACACCGCGTAGCAGTCTGGGCTATGTACGCGGGGCGTTGGAATTGTTGGCACAGTTGCCAGAGCAGGGACGTGAACTTGATGCGGTCTACACACCTTTTGGCACAGGCGGTACATTCACGGCCATGATGTTGACATTCCGTCAATTGGGGATTGAATGCCCGTTCTTTGGCATCAGTGTCAATCGCAAAGAGCCAACCTGTCATGAAAACCTCAACCATTGGTGGACAGAGCTATGCAAGTTGCTATCTCTGGACCCAGCGCGCTCAAAAGGTAGCTATGAACTCCACGATGAGTTTATCGGCCCAGACTATGGCTACCCAACCGAAGCAGGGTTGGATGCCATCATGCGGATGGCCTCAACTGAGGGGATTCTGCTTGATCCTGTGTATTCGGGCAAGGTCTTTTCGGGGTTGCTGGCACATGTAAACGAGGGGCGTTGGCCTTCTGATTCAACCATTCTCATGCTGCATTCAGGGGGGACGCCCGCATTGTTTGCCTATCATGAGGTGATTGAGACACATTTGCGCAAACGAGGAATCAGGGGAGAAGATGTGCGCGGAGTCGTGCAACCCGATAAACCACTACAGACGAAATTAGATGCACGTGAAGCATATACGGATGCTTTAATGGAGAAATATACCTAACTATGAATACCATTACCATCGACGAATTTACGATTTCAACCGCCCACTATATCAACGGCGTACGCGTCTCATCCGAGAAAAAGTTTACCAATGTCAGCCCTATCGACGGCAGAATTCTGGGCGAGGTTTCAGCGGGTGGAGCCGATGAAGTTCATCTGGCTGTTGATGCCGCCTATGAAGCCTTTCCTGCGTGGTCAGCATTGGGTCCAGAGGGACGGTTGCCCTACTTAGAGAAACTGGCGCATATCATCGAAGAGAATGTCGATGCATTGGCAAAGGTGGAGACAACGGACAACGGCTCACTCTACGAAGCCAGTCTCCTGCGTGTCATGAAACGCGGCGGTCACAACATCCACTGGTTTGCCGAGTATGCGGTCGAGCAACTCAAGGAACACGAGGTTGTCTGGGAAACGCCACACCGTAACGCACAGAACCGTGTACGCTATCAGCCCTCCGGTGTCGCCGCCATCATCACGCCTTGGAATGCACCGTTTATGCTCTCCACATGGAAGGTGGGGCCAGCATTGGCAGCAGGCAGCACCGTCGTGTTGAAACCGCCAGAGTGGGCACCGTTGACCTGTTCGCTCTTGGCTGACTTTGCTGAGGAAGCGGGATTGCCACCGGGTGTATTGAATGTCGTACAGGGGATTGGCGAAGAGGCAGGGGATGCGTTGGTCAAACACCCCGGTGTCGCACGAATCTCCTTCACGGGTTCACCAGAAACAGCGCGCATCATCGGGGCCAACGCAGCGCAGAACTTGACGCCCGTCAGTTTTGAATTGGGCGGCAAGTCACCGCTGCTGGTCTTTGCCGATGCAGACAAGGACATTGCGCTGGAAAACATGATTGAGCAGTATGACAACTGTGGGCAGGTCTGTCTGGCGGGAACACGCATTTTGGTTGAGGCGTCGATTGCCGATGAGATGCTGGATCGCATGAAGGATGCCGTCGCCAAACTCAAGGTTGACACGCCGATGGATTTTGAGACGGATGTTGGGCCGTTGATTCATGCGGACCACTTTACAAAAGTGGATGGTATGGTGCAGCGGGCAATTGCCGATGGCGCAACGTTGGTCTATGGCGGCAACCCGCATGAGCGTGGTGGGCTGTATTATCAACCGACACTCTTCACGGATGTGGATGAACATTCCGAACTCTGGCAAAAAGAGGTCTTTGGTCCCGTCCTGATTTTTGACACCTTTGAAACTGAGGAAGAGGCTATCCGCAAAGCCAACGCAACCAACTATGGTTTGGCCGCGATTCTCTTTACCCAAGATGAAGAGAAGGCCCGCCGTGTCTCCGACCAAATTAGCGCAGGCTTGGTCTGGCTCAACTGTTTCTATGTTCGTGACTTGGCGCAGCCCTTTGGTGGTAACAAGCATTCTGGCATCGGGCGTGAGGGCGGTATTTGGAGCTTTGATTTCTTTAGTGATATTAAAAATGTGACACATCGACATGGGACGTTTCAATAGGAGAACCAAACCAATGCCATTACAAGGCTACACCTTTCCACTGTCACCAGACGGTCGCGCTGGCATCGTGCCACCACCGCCTTGGCACTACTCAGCCGACTTTACACTCATCGAGTATCGCACCAACCCTGATAACGTGATTGCGTTGCTGCCACCGGAACTGACACCCGCCGATGATCCCGGTGCATGTGCCGTCCTCTTTGCTGATTGGCAGAGTTGCACAGATGACATGCACGAGTTGTTTGACCCAATTCAGTCACAATACAAAGAGATGCTGATTGTGGTTGGCTGCAAATATAACGGCGAACCCGCCAGTCGCTGTGTCTACATTTGGGTGGACAAGGACTTTGCCATGTATCGTGGCTACATCCAAGGCTTCCCCAAAAAGCTGGGGTCAATCCATATGACACGCTCCTTTGCGACAGGCAAGGCGGCTGTCCCACTAGCTCCAGGGTCACGCTTTGGCGCGACATGCAGTGCCAATGACCGCCAGATTGCACGGGCAGTGGTGACATTGCGCCAGATTTCGGAGACGGGACCAACGGTGAATGATCCGCCGATGTACAACACCCGTCATTTCCCAGCCTACAGCGGACTGATTCCTGATGTCTTTGAGTTGGTCAAGGCGCAGAGCTATGACCGCTCGGCCACTGAAATTTGGGAAGGCGATGCGGAACTGAAGTTTTATGATGACACGTTGGAAGACTTGCAGGCAATTGCCCCAAACGAAGTCATGAAGGGGTATCGCTTCTCGTTTGGCTATTCGGTGGATGGTGGGCCAGTGATTGCGCAGCATGATAAGTCGCAATACTGATGTTCTGTCTTTTGAGGTAAATCTACTTCGGTCGCTATTCATATGGTACAATAATTTGTATGGCTATTGTTGCCGATACG
>JBCCFC010000537.1:0-8740 GCA_039029935.1 Chloroflexota bacterium | reverse complement strand
TTTTAGGCGTCCCCTTGCTCGCTAATCCGCAGACGGCAGTTCTATATCCATTGCACTGGCCGCTCAGTTGGCTCCCTGTTACCAAACAAATTTATTGGAGCGCAGCCTTGCACACATGGCTGCTAGGGTATGGTGGCTATCTGCTGATGCGGCGATGGCAGCATAGCCATATTGCGGGGCTGACCACGGGCGTTGTGCTGGCGGGTAGTGGATTTTATGGGGGGCTGATTGGGCACATCAACCAGATGAATGCGGCGGCATGGCTTCCCTGGGCAGCACTGATATTGGAATATATTCGTGTGCAACGCTTTGACAGCAGCCAACATGGATTTCTGCGCGAATTTTTATCTATCCATATACGCACTGCCTTTGCCAACCTGCGCATTGCAGTCCTCTTTGCCCTATTGGTTGCGATCATGTTCTTTGCCGGGCATACACAGACGCTATACATCAACCTCTTTGGTTTGGGGCTATGGGCCGTATGGCCGCGTCTGATGGTGGGGCAACCGGTTGGACGCAATTTGCTGGATATATGGACGCGCTGGCTGGCATCGCTCTTCACCTACTTTGCGGGCGTTGGGCTGGCGGGTGTATTGGTGGCAGCGCAGCTTCTGCCAACACTGGAACTGAGCGACTTGGGGCTGCGTAGTGGCGGCATGAGCTATGCAGAGGCAACCAGCTTTAGCCTTGAACCAGAATTGTTGCAATGGACGCTTTTCCCCACCTACGGCAACACCGATCTCAGCGTCGTCTTTAGCACATTGGGCTATTCCGAGTTTATCGCCTATGTCGGGCTGATTGCGATGACCTTGGTCATCCTTGCATTGGCTGGAACCATCATCGCGGCAACAGGCAGGGCAACCACATCCGGTGACGCCAAGAATTCAACGATTCCAGCCTCACTCGCCATGCAATTCACGCTGCTCTTTGTCATCATCGGCTTTACACTCGCACTCGGTCGCTGGAACCCATTCTATCTTCTGCTCTACAACTTTGTCCCTGGCATTGACCTCTTCCGCACACCCGCGCGCTGGATGATGCTCTACACAATGGGCATGGCGGTTGGTGCAGGCGTAGGTATCCAGTTTTTGTGGTCACTCTGTCGCAACATTTCGACCAGATTAAACATCCACGCCCTCCTTCCATCTCTTATGCTCATCGCCATTGGTGGTGAACTGTTGCTTGCCGCCGTCAGTCTACCGCACACCGATACGACTGCGACTCATGCTGTCTATGGCGTTCGCACCGCACCAGCCCATCTGCTCACCGACCCCATACGCACCGAAATACACCCAGCCGCAGGTGGGCGTTTCCTGAGTATGAGTACAATCACCTTTGATCCAGGTGATATGGGCGATTCAAAACGAATCTTTTTGGAGAGTGAACCACGGCAATTGGATGAAAAGGCGTTTCTCAAGTTGATTGTGGCGCAGAAATCGCAGGAAATTCTTGCACCCAACCTGTCGTTGTTCTGGCGTATTCCGGCGGTTGATGGCTTTGACGGTGGTGTGCTGCCCCTACAACGCTATATCCAATTTCTGCGTCTCTTTATCAATGAGGACCAGCTTGTCCCCGATGGGCGGCTGCGTGAGCAGGTCAAAGAAATTCTACCTGCACATCTGTTGGATTTGCTGAATGCTCAATATATCATCACCGACAAAGTGCATGATTTTTGGTTTGAGCATGTGTATTACGACCGCCAATTGGGCATCACTGTTAACCGCGAAAATCCTATTGAACAGATCGATGCACCCATTGTCTTCAAAACCACCGATATTGGTCTACTGGCGTTTATCGAAGCGTCTGCCGAAACGTTGGCATTGATGAACAATACGACCCATGATGTCGCCACTATTGATGTGATGCGCGGCGAAACGATGGTTGAACAGTTTACCTTAACAGCAGGTGGTGTCGCTGGCCCCCATCTAGCTCACCACATGGCAGACCGCGTGCTTGATAGCGCAATGGCAACACAGAGCGGGGCAACAGTGGCCTACCGTGATGTTGAGGGGCAGCGACAGGAATATGCTCTGCGCCTAGACATTGGCATCAGCGGTAATACGACAACGCCAACCCATCTCGTTGTCAAGTCGATTGCAAGTGATAACCTGCCTGATGTATCCGTCACCATTCGCGCCACCACCTTTATTGATGTACGCACGGGGACATTCACACCTTTGTTGCCGAGCAGTGGGAGCCGTTTTCAAGTCGTGCATGGTGGAGATGTCAAGATTTATGAGAACGTAGAGATGTTGCCTCGTGCTTATTTTGTGGATGCGGTCCAGAATGTTCAAACGATTGATGAGGCGTTGACCCTGTTGGCTGATGATGCGTGGCGACCCGCTCAGACAGCCATTGCCGAAGGGTTGGAAAGCCATGTGTATGGTGCAACCGATTCACAGGTAAGGCTTGTGGATTACCAACCAGAGCAGATTACTCTGCAAACCAGTAACAGCGAAGATGGCTTTCTTGTCCTAAGCGACAGCTATTATCCGGGATGGGTGGCGACAGTGGATGGCGACGAAACACCCATCTATGCCACCAATGCTGTTTTCCGTGGCATTGAAGTGCCAGCGGGTGAGCATACGGTTGTGTATACTTATCGTCCTCCTGCGTGGCAATGGGGTATGTTGATTAGTGGACTGGGGTTGTTTGCCTGTGTTGGACTATGGTGGCTTGGTCGAAGGCGTACTATCTCAAACTAGCGTTACTTTTGATAAACTTTTCTACCCTATCACGCTCAATCTTTCCGGCAGCAATATCAAGAAATAGTTGGATGATATCGGCATGGCTCATGTTCAGTTCATATCCATTTACATGGAGAAAAACAAGCGTTGTAGCAGCCGCAACACGTTTATTCCCATCCAAAAAGGCATGAGCTTGTACAAGATGATAAGCATAGGTTGCAGCGCAAGTAACCACATCTGCCTCTTCATAATGGATACGATTCTCTACGGCTGCAATGGCGGATTCAAACGCATTCTGATCCCGAACACCATGAATACCGCCATGTTGGTCAATTGTTCTTTTCTGAATCGCCAATATTTCTGAGGACTTTAGAACAATGATACCCATTGATTATTTAGCTCCCTCAGCGAGCGCAATAAAAACATCATCATAGGTTTCAAACACATGATCAATTGCGTTGTTAACCTTTTCTGCTCTTTCGGATTCAACAATTTTACGTGCAACAAGCATCTGATTTACAATATCAACCTGGATTTTACTTGATTGAATCTGATTATCGGCAAGAATACCAAGCTGTTCCAATAATGTGCGGGGAAAGGTTAACGTAGCCATATCACCAGCAACATCAACATAGCCGATTGCCATAACATCACCTCCAAAGTATACTTTGCATAAGTTTATCACTGCATCATCAGTCTTAATCGACATGTATTTTACCCTAATTTCAACCTCGACGATAATGGGGACAGTGGGTTAGCAAATCACGCTTGAGGTAGAAAGGCCGATGAAACAAAGCAAAAAGGAACTCAATTACTATGATCGATAGCATTATTATCCCATCATCAGTTCACCTGACGATAGGTATTCTTGTCCTACTCACCAACGCATTCGTGCTAATTGTGAGTGGTTGGCTGACCTTCAAAAAAGCGTCACCCAACTGGCTGGCCCATACAACCTTTATCCTCTTCCAACTGGTGCTGATGGTTCAGACGTTAATTGGCATCAAGCTGCTGGACCAAGGGTTGGGCATTTTGCAACTCTATATCCACTATATTGGAGGGCTGGCTCCATTCCTCTTCTGTCTGCTCTTCTACTGGCTACCACCCGCCAAGAATGGTGGTCGGCAAAGTCGCCGCATGTTGATTGTGGCGTTTCTGGCACTACTCTTTACCGTACAGACGTTTACAATTGGACGTATTTATGTAGTTGGTGGCTCTGGTCAAGCCGAGCATTCTGAAGAGACACAGGGTGGCACAGCAGTTGGCGACGTGGAAATTGGTGAAGAACTATATACAACCTGTGCCGGATGTCATGGTGCTGATGGTGTTGGTATGGAGGGGCTGGGGGTTGCGCTTGCTGGCAATGAATTTGTCCGCACACAATCCGATGATGAGTTAGTCGCCTACATCATCGCTGGACGAACGGCCAATGATCCAGATAACCGCAGTGGGCTGGTCATGCCAGCATGGGGAGGGAATCCGTCGTTGACCGAGGAGGATTTGGTTGATATTGTGGCTTATTTGCGGACGTTAGACGGAAACGACAACTGAGCGATTTTATGTCGCAACATGCAGCCGCATCACCTGCTCACCCACCACAATATCCATTTCCGACGCCCCCAATGCCATGTGACAATAGGGGTTGTCCACATGAACATCTTCGCTCATGGTCTGCTCAACGCCATCGACCAACAGCGTTCCATCCGCATTCACCGCAATCGTCTCGCCGCGTAGCGTATCAACTTGCGCCGATGCGCCATCAAACGTGATCTCCAACGCCAACACACCCGCTTTGAATTCATCAAACGTGCCATCCATCGACGATCTCCCCATTTGGCAGAGCCAGACGGTTTGTATACCTTGCTGTGTTCCCTGCGTAACCAACTCGCGGTAGGCACTAAGCCCTGTCTTGGTCAACGCTATGTCATGATTGGCGGTCAACGCCAAATAGCCACCCTCGACGCGGGCAAAGGCCCGGTTGCCCTCAATCACCCATTCGTCAAAGGCGTATGTGGGGAAATAGGCATAAATGTTGTCTTGTTCGTTGTTGTGGATGGAGACAACTAAATCTTTCCATTGCGCCGTGCGTGGTGTAGATGTCTCATCGGATTGCTCGACAGCAACAATCGCCGTTGGACTCAACGACGCTTGCCAAGTAAGTTGTCCGAACCTCCGGGAGGTGGCGTTCGGTAACGCTGTCTCACCTAAAGGTTTATCGCCACCCGGAGGTTCGGTCTCGACAGAAGTCAGCATGTAATCAGTCGTTCGGTACATTAATTTGTGGACAATGCACCCATCTGCCCCTAAGTGTCGCTCACTGCTCGACACCTCATCCGATGTATCTTCCACAATCTGCGTAATGAGGGCAGGCAGTTGATAAGTGTTGGTACAAGCCAAACTGACCGAACCTAACGTGTATTGATTGTTGACACCCTGCCCCCAAAGCAGCCGTGTGATACTCGCCGTTGTGCCTACATAGGCATTGCTTGCTGTCACGCCGTAAACACCATTATGCGTATTGACCGCCAGCAGGAAGCACAATTTATCAAGAATGACCGTCGCCATCTCATGCACTGCATCACTTTCGGCAAAGTCCGCCAGATGCACCAGCGCAAACACGATTTCGTCAATGTAGGTGGGTGATTGCCACTCACTAAAGCCATTCTGCCCGCGATCCCGCAGCCATACCAGTGCATTGCGTTCACCCTGTTCGCGGTGATGCCAGCCACTCAGCCCAGAGTCGGTAAACACATCGTCGGCAAAGAGTTGCCCTGTCAGAATTTCGCAGGAGTGAAGCAGTAGTTGGTGAATTTCGCTGTAGTTAGATAATGCATCACCTTCGATGAATGTTGCATTGCGTAGACAGGCTTGGAGTGAATCACGCAGTTCATCGGGGAATTCTACTTCCTCCCAGAAGCGGTAGACCATGCCCAACAAGCCGACTCGATCCAGTGCATTGGCGAGGTCACTGCTGCTGGTGTCCTGTTGGAGGCGTTCAATCGCTTGCTCAATCGGTGCAGTTTTCACGCGTGGCCAATGTTGCAGTGCCATCTTTGCGGTTTCAGCAGAGATACCTTTACTGTACTGCGAGGCATAGGTCAGTGCATCTACTTTACGTGTTGCCATCTCACTGGGCAAACTTGATGCGCCAGTTAGGTAAATCGAGCGGCTGACAATGGTACAGGGTATCTTACGCATGATACGCAACCCGCCTTCATAGTAGACTCTGGGGTGGGGCATGATCACGAGCTCATAGTTGCCATCAGCAAATTGATAGGCACTACCCACACGCAGTTCCGTGTGCATATGCCCTTCATTGTGAAATTCGGAGTAGATGCGCCCATCGGTTGACTGGATGCGAATGGCAAAATGGCCGTTGGCTTTGCGATCTTCCGGCCAATAAATCATGATATCATCGTCTTTTGTGAAGACATCCTGTTTGAGATAGGCACTATCAAAGACATCTTGAAGTTGCTGACGGAGGGCGGCAGTTTTTGGACTAGTTCCTTGGGGGCTAGATGCTTGGGGGTTAGGTGCAGTTGTGCCATTACTCATAGAGGACACACCGTACTTTATGCTCATCGCCGCTGCTGGTGTTGCCTACAGACAAGAATGGCGGGTCTTTCTGATCGCAAACGCCTTTGATCACCTCTGGGCAACGCGTATGGAACGGACACCCTGTTGGACGCGAGTATGGGTCTGGTACAGAACCGCGAATCGCAGCCAGTGGGCCAGTACGCTCTTGGACAGACTTTGCGCCCAAGCGTGGAATTGACCGCAGCAGTGACTTGGTATATGGATGCTTCGGATTGTAGAAGATTGTATCCACATCGGCCATTTCGACCGCTTCGCCCAAGTACATCACGATGACATAATCAACCATCTGTGCAATCACACCGAGATCATGTGTGATGAAGATAATCGCCATGCCAAACTCGTCCTGCAAGTCGCGCATCAATGTCAGAATCTGCGCCTGTGTAGTCACATCCAGTGCCGTTGTTGGCTCATCGGCAATCAGCAGTGTTGGGCGACAGGAGAGGGCCATCGCAATCACCGCACGTTGACGCATGCCACCGCTCAACTCATGCGGGTAGCGGTCGATGGTGCGGTTAGGGTCGGGCATATTCACCCGATCCAGCATCTCAATGGCCTGTTCACGCGCTTCCTGTGCCGAGATGTTCTGGTGCAGCAAAATACCTTCGATGATCTGGTTGCCGATGGTATGCACAGGGCTGAGTGAAGTCATTGGCTCTTGGAAGACCATCGAGATTTCGCCACCACGAATGGCGCGTACCTCTGCACCACGTTCATCCAACTGCACAAGGTCGATGACCTCCTCAGAGCCATCTGAACCCATGCGATGAAAGAGCATCTCACCATCAACAATGCGCCCTGGCGGAGCCACAATGCGCAAAACCGAGCGTGCCGTGATCGACTTGCCACAACCACTCTCACCCACAATGCCGACGGTCTGACCACGATTGATGGTAAAGTCAACACCATCGACCGCACGGACAATACCCTGTTCTAGAAAAAAGTGGGTTTTGAGGTTTGTCACCTCTAATAACGCTTCATCGGAGTATCGTCGCTCAGTTGTTGTATTTTCTGTTTGTGTAGCAGCAGTACTCATGCCTATTCCCTTGTATAATGTGTTCTAGCTCAATTGGTAATCAGTAATCGGTAGGTCGGTATTTGGTATTCGGTGACTGACCACCGACCCACCGACCTACTGACCACCGAACTACTTCGCATACGGGTCAGCCGCATCGCGGATACCGTCGCCCAAGAAGTTAAATGCCAACACCGATAAAATTACCGCCAATGCAGGGGCCAATACCCAAGGGGCAAGCGCCACTGACTTCACATTCTGTGCTTCTTGCAACAACACCCCCCAACTGATGGCGGGTGCGCGCAAGCCCAAACCGATAAAACTCAAGCCTGTTTCGGCCAAGATGATGCCCGGAATCGAGAGCGTCAGTGAGGCGATGATGTGGCTCATGAAGGAGGGCAACATGTGACGCAGAATAATGCGCATTTCGCCGGAGCCAGAAAAACGTGCGGCCATCACAAAGTCCTCTTCACGCAAGCTGAGGAAGCGACCTCGTACCACGCGTGCCAGTCCTGTCCAGCCCACAAAGGAGAGCAGGATTGTGATGCCAAAGTAGAGTTGGAGTACAGGCAGGTCGGCCGGCAGGGCAGCGGCTAAGGCCATCATCAGTGGAATTTCTGGAATCGCACGGATAAACTCAATAAGGCGTTGCACAGAGTTGTCGATGGTTCCACCATAATAGCCAGAGATGCCACCCAGAAAGACGCCTAGAAGCAAGCTGATCAGTACACTGACGAGACCAATCGTGAGCGAGACTCGTGCGCCTGCACAGATGCGTGAGAACATATCACGGCCAAGGCGGTCTGTCCCTAGCAGGAAAATACCCTGATCCTCGGCTTCTTCACCCAGCCCAAAAAGATGCCAGTCCATCTCCCACTGTCCCCACATCTCATACTCAGGGCCATGCACAAAGAATTGGATGGGCAACATCACAGATTTGTCTTCGGTGTAAATTTTGCGCAATGTCTCTGGATCGCGGTCCGTTTTTAACTTGTAGACAAAGGGGCGGTGTAGGTTCCAGTTCTCATCAAAAATATGAATGCGGCTGGGCGGTGCAAATTTATATTTGGTAAAGTTCTCCGATGGGTTGGGTGGTTCTGGATGATAGGGTGCAACGAACTCAGCGAAACCCACCACTAAATAGAGAAGAATGATGACAAACGCACTAATGAGAGCCATGCGGTGTTTGCGAAATCGCCACCACATGAGCTGGAGATAGGAGGCGACATAAATATCTTCTTCTTCTGTCGCAACATCGGCGTCAATGATGCTGTCTTCAATCGAAACGGGTTCGTCTGCCATCCGATCAATCCAGGACTTCTCCTGAATGCTGTCTACTGCCTGCATGGTTTTTCCTTGAGATTCTTATGACCCAATACAAATCGCGGACTAGGCGTTCTCTAACGCCGCTGCGCACTAGAGAGTGCTTGCTCCGCGAGTGACT
>JBCCFC010000536.1:0-8743 GCA_039029935.1 Chloroflexota bacterium | reverse complement strand
CGAAGACTATCGTGGCGAGCTTCAAGTGCTCCTGATCAACCACGGCCGCGACCCGTTCACGGTCCGCCACGGCGAACGCATCGCCCAGTTGGTCGTGGCACCGGTCACCCGAGTAATAGTACCCCAAGTACTGTTTTTACAAAAATACAGAGCCAACCATCTGTATATATTTTGTGGGGCAAACATTTTGACGAAACATCAGCATCTATCTTTGTAACATCACTACGCAATAAAGGAATCCGTGTACAGCTTGTTGGGTTAGGGGGGACATCTGCCTCTGGGTATCATGGATTGACACTCACGTCCGATGCATCGCTGCGAGAAGTGGCGCAGGATGTGAATTCCGCTGTCTGTGTTATTCTCCCCTGCGAAATGGCCTATGTTCGGCCATTTGAGGATGATCCGCGTCTTCAACAATTTATGGATACAGCCAATGACAACCATGCCTATATCCTGATTCCACATACACAGAAATCAGATCAATCCAAATTATTGGCAAAAACCAACGGGAATTTGTACAGATATCCATCACGCGAGCAGCTAGTTTCCTATGCACAAACATTTGCACAGGACCTACATAATCAATTTTTACAGACAGATACAAGCTAATTCTATCAACACGTAAGACTTGCGTCATAATATCCCTACTCGTTGGTCAGATTCGTCGCATTTGTAGACATGTGGCAATCACTCTATAATGATATGCAATTTGGACCTATTATAAACTGCATAGAATCAATGGGGGATGACCATGCAATTTGGGATATTTTATGAGCATCAGCTACCACGCCCTTGGCGAGAAGGGGATGAGCTAACGTGTTTTCAAAACGCATTGGAGCAGGTCGCCGTCGCTGATCAGCTTGGGATTGACTACGTTTGGGCTGTTGAGCACCACTTCCTTGAGGAATATTCACACTCTTCTGCACCAGAAGTCTTTTTGGCTGCATGTAGCCAGCGCACAGCGCAGATCCGATTGGGACATGGCATCGTTTTGATGCCACCCAACTACAATCACCCTGCCCGTGTTGCAGAACGCATCGCCACATTGGATTTGGTCAGCAATGGCCGCGCACAATGGGGGACCGGAAAATCTAGTTCGCGGATTGAGTTGGAAGGGTTTGGGATTGATCCTGACCAGCGTGAGCAGATGTGGCTAGAGGCTGTGCATGAAACAGCGAAGATGATGGCCTATAGTCCCTATCCGGGTTATGAGGGGACATATTTCGCCATGCCTGCGCGCAACGTGGTCCCCAAACCTGCACAAAGACCACATCCGCCGCTATGGGTGGCCTGTAGCAATCGGCAAACAATTATCCAAGCTGCACGTTTGGGGATGGGTGCGCTCTGTTTTGCATTTGTGGATGGTGCAGAGGCCAAGCATTGGGTTGATGAATATTATACAGCATTCAAAAATGAGTGTGAGCCGATTGGTCAAGCGGTCAATCCCAATATTGCGATGGTCACGGGGTTTATGTGTGATGAAGACAGTGATGTGGCGGTTGAAAAGGGGCTGGAGGGGTTCCAGTTCTTTGGCTATGCCTTAAGCCATTACTATATTCATGGCACACACCATCCAGGCACCTTTGATATATGGGCTGATTTTCAGAAAAACCGCCCTGAACGTCAAGAGCCGACTGGCTGCATTGGCAATCCCGATCAAGTTCGAGCAACACTGACGCAGTTTGAGGAGGCAGGTGTGGATCAAGTACTCTTCTTGCAGCAGGCAGGCAATAATCGCCAAGAGGATGTCATTGGCTCATTACAACTCTTTGGACAGCAGATTTTGCCAGAATTTAAAGCTAGAGAGGCAGAGCGCCAGCGGCAGAAGGCCGAAGGATTAGCACCTTACATTGAAAAAGCACTCAGCCGCATCGCACCAGTCTCAACAGCGCAGGTAGGTCCAGTGGCCTCATATCCAGTGCTACAAACATTGCAGGAGGTGCAAACGCAGGCTGTGTCAGGGCATTCATTGAACGGTCACAGCCAGAATGGTCACAGCCAAAATGGTCACAGCCAGAATGATGCGAACCAAACCCAATTAGCGACAGATCGGGCAGATGATGGAGAATTGATGGTTGAGGCCATTGCAGGTAAGCGGGTCTGAGCAAACTGTATAAGTCCAAAAAAAGAGCGACGCACAAGTGCGTCGCTCTTTTTCATTATATCCTCAATCTTGTGTCCTCAACCTTATAACAATCAGTAACATTGTTCAACGTCTATCTGACCATTACACCTATCGTTCATTTTGGATAATTGGCAGGAATATAGACAGTGGCTCAGGCACTTGTGATTCATCAAACGGCGTCACAAGGACACGCATCAATGGATCGCCCATAAGCAAGAATGTTTGACGTGCGTCTTGGCAGCAGCTACCACCGTGATCCATCAATTCCTTGTAGCCAGCATCGACCAAATCACCCATCTTGGCCGTCAATGGTTCGGCCTGCCACAAGGCTGTATGGAATCCCTTTTGTAAGGCATCGTGACCATGCGCAACGCTCAAACCAGATGAACCCCATGTTGCAACAGCCCCACCATTACGATGTAACATCATGCTTTCATCCAATGTGCCGACAGTTGCTGGTTTTTGAAACTGTGATGTATAACATGTCATAGACAGTGCAACAAAATATTTATCAACATTGCTCAGTTGTTGGACCTCGTTGAGTCCCATCAAGCGAGGGTTGGGTTGGTTGATGTCTGTTGTTGCCCACTGCCAGTGATTACTGTGACCGTTGTACGAAACCAGCCCTGCACCTGCACTGAGCAAGGCAACAGAATCTTCGCGTGCTTTGATAGAGTCGGGTTGACGCCATGGTTCAAGACCATTCGGGTCGCCGATCTCCGGATATGGATCATAGTAAATACGTTCGATGTTCATCTCAGTAGGATGAATGTCGATAATGACATCAGAATAGCGAGCAAAGTCCCCAGCCTTATCCACAGTTGTCGAGCCTGAGGAGTTAACACGCTCAATATAGTTATCGGCCAGAAAGACACTTGTCCCTCGCCATGCCGTATTTAAATCAGTTGATGTTTCATAAGCAACAATCTTGCTAACGATTATACTCACGTCGTCTGCTGCTTTGGCTGGCAAACGCCCTAGCTGAATATCAGTTAAGAAATCGGGGTCTAGTGACGTTACCAATGGATCGTCACCATGTAACTGCGCATAACAGCGTTCACAGGATGTGCGTTTGATCCAAGGGTCAATCTCAGCCATATAAGGTGGGATATGGTTTATGTTGTTCTTGCCCAAATAATTCTTCGGGTCCTCTGTGCCATCGCCAACAAGCACAACGGAGATTGGTGCAGGATTCCAGCTACCTACGGCAAACCGTAAGAAGTCACGGATGGCAGACGGTGCAATATGACCGTAGCTCCAAGTGTCATAGATGTCCTGAACATTAATCACTTTGACCTGATACCCTTGGGATTCACGTAGGTTGACCAATGGTTGTAAGGCCTCGATAAATGCTGATGGCGCAATATAGAGCGCGTCTACACCATCATTGCTTGCAAAGGTCGTCCCCTCATGCCTTAGCACCTCTGGCTCAAACAATGTCCCCTCACCAGCTACAATATAATCAGCGGCATTCGGCCCTGCTTCAAACGTCACACTCGCGCCACCGTCAGTTGGAACAATGTCTGGATCGTTCGCGTTCGTTACATCATAAATGGCATGCTCGCTTGGCAATGAACTTAATCTATATGACCAGAAGCCATCAACGCCCGAGAACGTTGCCCCGCGGCTACCAAAATCTAAGCGAACTGGTTGTTCCCAGTAAATCTTATCCAGGACCATACCTGCTGAAAAATCGTCGGGAATCAATCGGACTTGACCCGTTGTCCCATTGAGCGTAGTCGTGGCCTCGAGTTCCCATTCTTGCTTGAACTTTTCGCCAGGGTCTTTACCATCACGACTATCCCATATAAACTCAGGTAAAGTTTCGCCATCAACCTCGAGCTCGAGTGTGTACTCTGCTGCGGTGAATGCACTGAGTGTAATACGGAATGTGGCGTTTCCACTATTTGCCAATGGTAGACGAGCATTAAACGCGACATCGGCTGTTGGGAACTTTTCGGGGATCCCTACCTGTGAAGGCTCTGTCTGCATACTCACGGCAGACCAATAATCACCATCTGCACCAGCAATCAAAGAAGTATAGTGTTGGTTATCTTCCCAGACCCCCTTTTCGATGCCATCTTGACGCGGGATTGCACCTGTTTCTGTTAGTGTGAGTACATCCATGCGCAGCCCTGGTGCTGGCGTACTGTTAAGACCAAGCCAGTAAATCTGTTGCGAATTCCAATAATCACCATTGGCATCTGCATAGAAACGGATGATATCATCGTCGTCAAGGATATTATCCTCGTTCTGATCAATGATATGCAAAGCCACCTGTGAGCCATTGTAGAAAAGTTGCAAACGGCTTAGATCAGGAATAGAGAACCCAGCATCGCGAATCTTCTCGCCTGTCACTTCTTGGATACCCGCCGACGAAACAATAATCTTGGCAGCATTCTTACTAGCCAAAGGGTTGGTTGGCTGGACAGGTGTAATGCTACTCACTGAATTTCTGGATGCAGCCATGACATCACTTGTTAATCCAAAGCCCTGCTGGATAGCACCTTGAATTTCGACATGACCTTGGGTTGTGACCTTAACAATACCGTCCTGCATATAAATTGGACTGAAGGCAACGATGGCGATATGTTGATCACGCTGACGTCCCTCACGCAAAACAAAGACGGGTGCAGAAGGTAGCTTAAGGACACGATCAGAGCGTAACTCTGGATACTTGTTCCAGCTATCATCAGTCAACGGAACCAACTCTTCCGCCACATCAACTTGCCCCAGCCATTCTTCGACATGGAAATCTGAAATTTGAGCGACATCACGGTGAATATTCTCAATATGAATGCCGTCACTGATCTCCAGTGTTGTTAGCTGCATAGGTAGGTTATAGCCGCCGTACCGAAGCGTTGGCAAGTTGTTCATTATGCTAGCCGCCGAAACCCTACCCGTTGCGCCTCCCCACTGAATACTGGTTGATGTGGCTGTGCTGTTGATTTGAAGTGGGGCTGTCATGCTGGCCTGTATATTGTCTACGCTTGTCTGCGCAGTGATAGCAGCCCCTACTTTTGCATCCCCTTGCGCCTGCGCCGGAGAAACGGATAGCAATAGCGAACAGACCAAGAGTAACGCTACAGCGGTTGAAAGTGATTTTTTCCTATAAAAATTTGTTATACTCGTTCGATTCATCCTTTAAATCCTTGTGAAACTCAACGCATAATTGTTTTATAAAATTGAGTCCTCGCCAAACACGTACGTTTGGGCGACCGCAAGGGTACGCCCCTACAATCTCCTCAAGGGCGAAGACCCATAAAATTTTGCTACCTAAGTAAAACCAAAAGGGTCATTCATTTCTTGATTTTACTGACATCGGTAGACAGTCTTTAACATCCACGACGTAAGCAACTATTAGAAAGTAACGTAGGCGAAATTAATCGTAGCTACCGTAACCAATCTCACCCAAGTTCCTTGCTTTTTTGTTTCATTCAGCAAAGCTGCTTAAGTTTGGGCCATAAGTCCATGCAAGAAACGCCCGACATAAGTCTATACTACAGTCAATTGGTGTAGATCGGACAATCGTTGTGACATTCGGCAAAATGACGTGACAAATGTCAGTCTCGTCTCATTCAATCTGATAGAAAAACCTCAAACTGGCCTAAATTAATCCAATAAATCCCGTTTTCATCACCTGTGCTATCCACAGGAGCCGCTATCTCGTTTGTATTTGGGCGAAGCTCAGGTTCGATGGATGGTTCAGCCCCCTCAACATAAAGCCGTGTCCGTTCAGTTGTCCAAACACCAAAAGAGAGTTCATATTTGCCAGGGGGAAGCTGGATTTCGGGTGTGATCTGATAAATATATCCCTCCTTCCAGTGGTTCATGGGCATTTCAGGGGGATAATCATAAATCATCCATTGATTGATAGCGGTACTGTCTACATTAGGTTGGCTTGTGTCCAATTGAATGATATGAAACCATAATGAATGCGATTCATCTAACGCTGATAGCAACTCCATAAAAAGCGAAAACTGTAGCTTTGTATCTGTTGCATGGGTTAAATCAGGGCCGTTCTCCTCAGCATTCAAACGTTGATTTAGCACAGTGGGTGTATTTTTTTGTGATTGTCCTAAAAATCGTATTTTTTTTGTTCCAGCTTCATTGGTCAAAATAATATTCTTAGGCAGGCGTTCTTTCAGTATATTTTGTAGATTTGGATCGGGAATATAAAGAAAACGCTTCATCATATCAAATGACGCAATATGCCAAGGAATCGTTTCAATCTCTGCAAGTTGTTGGCGTAAGGATGGTAAGATGGTGTCGAATTCTTGTTTTGTCCCACGATAAAAATAATAATAGTAATATCGCAATAAATCAACGGCGATTTGTGCATCCATATCAAATTCAGTGTGTACGTCGGGATGAATTGCATTTTGGGGTGAGGGCGTAGCATCTTGCATGGGTTGCACGTCTACTATCTCTATGGATATTTTATGAATGTCGACAAGCTTTATATTTGAAAATTCAAATGATTCAGGATACAACGGAATAAAGTGGATATGTGTAAACCCTTGAATTCGCGCAATCAGGGGGATTGTAACAAGGCTATAGGCATGTTCGTCAAATAGCATATGATGTTTTGCGTGTGTTTGCTGTGCAATAATCTGCTCTTCACGATATTGTAAACCGTTGTCTGGCTCGTCGCTGGGTGGAATGTTTAGATACAATAGCTGATAGTAATTACTGTCCGTTTCAATCTCTAAGTGGGTTGCCTGTGTAATATCATCCAGTGTGATAGAACCAGAGATGGGTGTGTCAGTTTGTGGCCCGTCTTGTGGCTCGTCTTGTGGCCCGTCTTGTGGCTCGTCTTGTGAATCATCTTGTCTTATCACTTGGAAATCTATTTGCAGTCCGTCCGGTGTAACAGTCATTTCGTTATCGATCTGTTGGATGTCGTGCAAGGTTGTGTGTTGTAATGCTGGATAGCGATAGCGTGTTTGGTCAATTAAATGATCATAAAAACCGAGATTGAACGCAATAATTGTTTGGATCCGTTGCATACTCCACAAATCTCCAGCAATAATCTCGTATAACTTATCATAATATCGTGCTAGATTTGGATCACTCAATAAATTTTCTTTTGTGCGTAACGTCCCTACATAGCCATCAGGCACAACGCGGTGCGGATGCCCCACGCGCCAGTCAGGTTCATATCTGCGTGGGAGTCTTGCCAACAGAGGGTCTGCCAGCCCACAAATATCAATGATAGGCGTTCGTGGGCTGGCGACAAATCCAAAAAAGCCGATCCCACATGTGTCAAAAATAACCGGATCAGGTGTACCTGTGACAGAACCGCGATAGTACAGACGATTGAATCGATGGGATACCAGTAAACCTGTTTCATCATAATAAAAACCGCGCTCATCGGCGATGCCTGTTTCGGGGACAATATCAAAATCATAGTGCATATTACTAAAAAGCGGACTTTGAGGTGGATTCATCAACCCCACAAGCAGAATAAGGGCGACCAATGCAAATTTATACATTGCTTGAAGATGGTCTAGACGTTCATGCGCAATGAGAACGACGATGCAGAAAAAAGGAACACTTTGGAAACGGCCTGTCATAAAGTCGCCACCAATCGAAAGCATGTATGCTAGATAGAAAAAGACCCCTGCGGCCAATAATTTCTTCGATAGGTCTGCTTGCCACATGGCATAGACAATCCCAACAACAAGTACGATCAACGTCAGTGGATCTGTACTGACTATATCCAGCATATAAAACATACTTTGCTCTATTGTTTGCCATGCCCCAAAACTTGTCCCTAATTTGGCGTACATTGTGTTGGGAAAGGGAAAGCCATAATAGAAGAGCGAAAATAGTTCCCAGATGATAATGGGGGAAAATCCGAGTACCAATTGAGGGATAATTCGTCCCGTCAAAGCAATGGCTTGGATGCTACGGTCAATCAGCTTTTGGCTCCATGAGGATTCGCTGTCTGGTGTATATAGTTGGTTTTGTGCAAAGATTTCATAGCGAACGAGCAGAATAATTGTATGGAGGAGAAGTGGGCCGACGATGAGTAGCAGATCAAGACGGTTAACCAAGGCAAGACTGGCTGTTGCCAGAACGAGCAGAAAATTTGGTTCTTTTTGATTGAGTCGAAAATAGACGTATAGGCACAGGCCGATAAGTAAATGTGAAAGTGGATTTTCAAGCGCAGATGTTGAATAGTCAATGAAGGCTTTAGACAGGATTAAGAGTAGATAGCCAAGAAGTAGGCTGAAAAATGAACGAGCGGAATATTGAATGAATATCCATAGGCAGACACCAGAAACAATAACACATAAGATAATGCTGGTGTAATATATCTCCTGTGTAAAGAAGTAGACAAAAGAAAGTAAGAACATCCACAGTGGGTGTGTAAATGATTGGACACGCTCTCCAACATTCCAGACAGGCCCATACCCATCGGCAAAGTTTCTAACAGTCCGAAATGTGATAAAGGCATCGTCTCCTACCCAGCCATTGCGAACGATAAGAACAATATAAAGTGTGAGTAATAGCAATGAAATCAATTTGGTGGGATTGGGTGGGAGACGATGCCTTTATCACATTTCGGACTGTTAGAAACTTTGCCGATGGGTATGGGCCTGTCTGGAATGT
>JBCCFC010000535.1:0-8747 GCA_039029935.1 Chloroflexota bacterium | reverse complement strand
CTCCCGTGATCGTCGGTAAGGAAGACAAGGATATTCAGTTTGTTGGTTCTCTTAATTTCGCCGCTGTATATCATGAAGACTTCCTTTGGATTGTCATAGTGACCCATATCCTCCTGCAAACCTTGTGCCATTGTTAAGACTCAACACCACGCAACTCAAGTTCTCTAGCAAAGTGACAAAGCGAAAAATGTTCCGGTGCAACCTCTTCCCACGTAGGTGCTGTCGTTTTACAAATGTCCTCGGCATAGCGACAGCGTGGATGAAAGTAGCAGCCAGAGGGTGGGTCGGCAGGGTTGGCGACTTCACCGGGTAGGAGGATGCGGTCCATCGAAATCTCTGGGTCAGGCGTGGGGATAGCCGATAGCAGGGCTTCGGTGTAGGGATGCTTGGGTGCGCTAAAGAGAGCCGTTGTCTCGGCCAACTCCACAATTTTGCCTACATACATCACAGCCACACGGTCACAAAGATGTTCAACCACACTCAAATCATGCGAAACAAAGAGATAGGTCAGGCCAAACTGTTCCTGTAGGTCTTGGAGCAAATTCAGAATTTGGGCTTGGACAGAGACATCCAAGGCCGACACCGCCTCATCCGCTACAATCAGTTTGGGGTTGGTCGCCAGCGCACGCGCAATCCCCAGCCGCTGCCGTTGCCCACCGCTAAAGGCATGGGGGTAGCGTTTGAGATATTTCACCTCTAGCCCCACGATTTCCATGAGATAGGCCACACGGTCTTGGAGCTCGCGTCCTTGCATCAAATTGGGTGCGGCCAACGGCTCCCCCACAATTTCAAGCACGGTCATTCGTGGGTCCAAGCTGGTGAAGGGGTCTTGGAAAATCATCTGCATATGTCGTCGGATGGCGCGCAGGTCCTTGCGGTTGAGTGCGTTGATGTCAACAAACTCGCCGTCGATGCGGAAATTGATCTCACCAGCGGTTGGCTCGATGCCACGCAGGACGCTTTTGCCCAATGTCGATTTGCCACAGCCAGATTCACCCACAAGCCCCAATGTTTCACCCTCGTTGATATAAAAATCAACATCATCAACCGCCTTGATATGCCCTACAACACGGCGCAGAAAGCCCTTTTCAATCGGGAAATATTTTTTTAACCCTTTTACGTCAAACAAAATCTCTGGTGTATTCATGAACCTCTTGTATCTCTCAATTAGTGTTAGGTTGGTATTCGGTAGGCCAGTAGGTCAGTAGGTCAGTAGGTCGGTATTCGGCACATCGGTGCCAGAGTACTGACCTACCGAATACCGACCTACTGACCTACCCATTTACCCTTTTATTGAGTTTCGTCTTTCTTATGGTGTAAATAACAGCGCACCGCATGTTGCTCGCCCACCATCTCCAATGCCGGAATGTCTCGATCACAGACACCGGGCATGGCTTGATCGCAGCGTGACATAAAGGGACAGACACGAGGTAAGTCCAATGGAATCGGCACGGTTCCCTGAATGGTTTGTAATCGCTCCCCACGCTGCTTGCCAACACGTGGAATGGATTTGAGTAGGTTGGCAGTATACGGATGCAAGGGGTTGCGGAACAGTTCTTTCACGGGTGCAGACTCCACCACACGCCCCAAATACATCACGACCACGCGGTCGGCAATCTCGGCAATAACGCCTAGATCGTGCGTGATAAACATGATCGACATGCCAAGCTGTGCCTGCAATTCCTTCATCAACTCCAGTATCTGCGCCTGCACTGTCACGTCAAGCGCCGTGGTCGGCTCATCCGCAAAGAGTAGCTTGGGATTGCAGGAAAGAGCCATCGCAATCATCACCCGTTGGCGCATCCCACCCGAAAGCTGGAAGGGGTAGGCTTTGGCGCGTTCAATTGGATTGGGAATACCGACGCGGTTGAGCATGTCTATGGCAATCTCCTGTGCAACCGACTCATCTTTGGTCTTATGCATCAGGACAGCCTCTTCAATCTGGTTGCCCACTGTGTGGACGGGTGACAGGCTCGTCATCGGCTCTTGAAAAATCATGGAAATTTCCTGCCCGCGAATGGCTCGAATCGGTTCACCCTTTGGATCCATCTGTAGCAGGTCTATAAGTGAGCCGCCATTGGCTGTGTCACCCGTATAGAGATGAGCTTCGCCCCCAACGGTCTGCCCCGGTGATGGCACAATGCGCAGAATGGATTGCGCTGTCACG
The DNA here is from genome assembly GCA_039029935.1 of Chloroflexota bacterium. Taxonomy (GTDB): domain Bacteria; phylum Chloroflexota; class Anaerolineae; order Caldilineales; family Caldilineaceae. The sequence continues at coordinate 6,580 of JBCCFC010000535.1, read as the reverse complement.
CTCTTCCCGCAGCCACTCTCGCCAATCACACCAAGCGTCTCCTGCTTGCCAATGCGAAAGCTCACACCATCAAGGGCCTTGAGGACACCTTCCTCGGTGAAAAAATAGGTTTTTAGGTCCTGTACATTTAGAATGTCGTCGCTCAATCTACACCTGCCTCTGAAATCCGTTCGTTGATTATTAAATTTTGTGCCTTGAGTATCCGTCCATGAATTTCGGTGGATGTTTACCCGCAGAATACAATAGCAAACGCATATTTACAAGCTGTGTACGGTTTGTCCCCAACGCATTGATTGTGGCTCTCGCAATAGATGTATGTGCAATCAGCAACGTATAGTCTGGACTCCAGCTATAGTGTTCAACCCAGTTATGTAAACGTGGGTTGTACAGAGCAACCATCTCATCGTTTATCGGGTCTAACGCTTCTGTTCTGTTATATTTACGACTATTACATCCTGAACATGATAATGCCAAGTTGTTGGGTTCACTCGTGCCACCTTTACTCAACGGAATGATATGCTCAATTTCAAATGTTTCTGTGGCATGATCTTCGGGTGCAAAACAATATTCACAGCAACCATAAGCACGCTCCTTGACAATACGTTTGATACCCACAGGGATATAACTTCTAGGCATAGGTTGGTTTTCTTAGGTCTAACTGGCCCATGACCGTATCCAAAGAAACATTTCGTAACTGTGCTAACTTGAGTAAATTTTGTAAACGGTCCACATCTGATGTCTCAATTTGATCTGTGAGATCAATCAGTTCTTCATGCTCTTCCTGTGTAATGACTTCACCCCACATTTTTTCCCGTAGTAATCGAAAGCGTAGACGAACCTCATCAGGGACGCCCTCATTAATTTTTAGGAGTAGTTCACCCTCTTCTTGTGATATGGTTGGGACAATACGACGCGCACGCAAAGCAAGAATTTGTTCAAAAAGGTGCTCAAATTCATTGATTGCCATTTTAGTCATACCATTCAGGATTTGCTCTGCATCAAGCACCAAATTGGGTTGAATTACCACTTTTGACATATAACTCTCCTGAGTACAAACGAATCACATTTTAATCCTTACAGTTTAACTGTATATAGGTATTTGCAGGCTAGACAATCACACAATGTTCTGAACATAATTCTAACATGTTCCCATTTTTGTGCCAAGGGAGCATGTAACTATCGTTCTAGAGATTACAAAACAAAAACGAGTTATAGTTGAAGAGATAAAACACTGGCTACTTATACGGATCAGCAGCATCCCTTAATCCATCCCCAACAAAGTTGAAACAAAGGACCACAACCACAACACATAACCCTGGTATCAGCAGCCAAGGTTGCATGGAAACGGTACGCACATTCTGCGCCTGTTGCAACATCACGCCCCAACTCACAACGGGGGGGCGTAGGCCCACGCCAATAAAGCTGAGGGCTGTTTCACCAAGGATCATGCCTGGCACGGCCAATGTGAGATGGACGATAAGGTAGCTCATGAAGCCAGGGAGCAGATGGCGGGTGATGATGCGCAATTCTGTGGAGCCAGCAAATTTAGCCGCCATCACAAAGTCTTCCTCACGCAGTTGCAGGAGCTTGCCACGCACCACGCGCGCAAGCCCGGTCCACCCAATGAGCGAGAGGATAATCGTGATCATAAAGTAGACCCGTAACGCAGGCCATTCAATCGGCACGGCTGCCGCCAACCCCATCCACAGTGGAATGGTTGGCAGTGACTGCAAAAACTCGATTATGCGCTGCACGACCATATCAACCCAGCCGCCAAAGTAGCCGGATAGACCGCCAAAGAGACAGCCCAATACAAAGCTGATGGCAACGCCTACTAACCCGATAGAGAGTGATACACGTGCACCTTGGAGGACGCGTGAGAACATATCTCTCCCCAGACTATCAGTCCCAAAGAGGAACAGGGTTCCTGGTTCATCGACGCCAAGAAAATGCAGCGTGCTGGGAAACAGTCCCAATAGCTTATATTCATGTCGCTGGACAAAGAAACGAATCGGGTAACGCTGCTCTGGGTCATCGACAAAGACCATTGCACGGGTCACAGGATCGCGTCCTGTGGTCAAGCCATAGACAAATGGCCGTTGAAACTGTCCTTCATGGAAAACGTGTATCCGTGTTGGTGGTGTAAAGAGGTGGTCGGGAAAACGCTCAAATGAACCAGCTACCGAGAAGAAACCCGCAAAGGCGGCGACCAAATAGATGACGAGAAGGACAGAACCACCGTACAAGGCCAATTTATGCTTGACAAAACGGCGGCGCATGAGTGTCCAGCTTGACGCCATATAATAGCGTTCTTCAGCAGCACTTCTGCTAGTACGCTTTTGGGATTCTATTGTGGGATTATTCTGCTCTACACCTGTGTTGTCTGCTTCATTCTCTCTCATATTTTTTCCGCTGTCTGACTTTGTGGGCGACCGCAAGGGTACGCCCCTACAAGTGATATCTATCGACCCAAAACCCTCGGACGACCGTAAGGGTGCGCCCCTACAATATCTGTCCTCTCACATTCTCTGCGCCCTCTGCGCCCTCTGCGGTTAGTTAGTATTACGCCTGTTCTTCAAAACGAATGCGAGGGTCAATCGCCACCAAAAGCAGGTCGGATACGATTGTCCCAATCATGCCCAATGCACTGAGAAGCATGATGATGCTCCCCGCCAAATACATATCCTGTGCTTGCAGTGCGCGGAGCAGTAACGGTCCAATGGTCGGTAGGCTCAACACGATGGATGTGAGCGTTGCCCCTGAAATAATGGCTGGCAGCAATCCGCCGATGGTACTGACAATTGGATTAATCGCTAGGCGTACAGGATACTTCATCAAGAGTCGCCGTTCGCTGACACCTTTGGTCCGTGCGGTCACAACATATTGTTTGCTCAGTTCATCTAGCAGTGACCCACGTAGAATGCGGATAATCTCGGCAGTGCCAGCCGTGCCAATCACAATTAGCGGAATCGGCAAATGTTTGAGCAGGTCAATTACCCGACCCAGACTCCAAGGTGCCACAAGATACTCGCGCGAAAATAGTCCACCCGGACTCCAGCCCAGATAGAGAAAGGCGAGATACATCAAAATCAAAGCCAATAAAAAGTTGGGTGTGGCTAATCCAAGAAACCCAAAGATGGTTGCGATATAGTCGCCAATGGAGTGCTGATGGGTCGCTGAGTAGATGCCAATCGGGACAGCAATCACATAGACAAGCACAAGCGTTGTCAGTGATAAGGTCACGGAAAGGGCCAATCGTTCGCCAATGACTTGATTGACGGGGCGTTCAAGCATAAACGAATCGCCCATGTCACCCACCAGCAGATTCCCCATCCACTTTGCATATTGGACATAGAAGGGGTCGCCAAGCCCATAGCGTTCGCGTAATGATTCAATCAGTTCGTCAGTGACAGGGATGCGGCGAGACTCTAAACTGGCAACATAGGTCGAGAGATAGTCGCCGGGGGGCAGTTGAATGATTGCAAATGAAACAATCGAGAGAATAAAGAGCAGCACGATCATGTAGATGACACGCCGCACCATGTAGAGAGCCATAGATGTTCCCGTTTTGTGCAGTAGGTCGGTGGTCGGTAGGTCAGTAGGTCGGTAGGTCAGTACAGACTACCGACCCACTGACTACCGACTCACCGATTACTGGCCTACCGGATACTGTCTATTTGAAATACAACTGTTCCGCCTCAATGTTTAGATCACCAAACCAAATGGCACTGCCAAAGTAGCCTTGTGGCACGTTTACAAGGTTCTCTTTGGCGACGACCAGATTTGGCATACCACCGACAACACCCTGCATGAGTATGTTCTCAAAGTGGAAATCGAAAATCTTCTGTGAGATTTCGACATACTCTGGTGAACCCAGAACAGTCTTGGAACGCTCTTCATTCCACATAAACAGGTCTTTATAGATTTGTGGTGGTTCCACGCCAGGCAGCACACCACCGTCAAACTCGTCCAACGTTCGTGTACCTTCCTCGACTTGAATCCACGCGATCAGCCAATCACCCCAGAGTGTGGCCCAGTTCAAATCATGGCTACCATGCGCCCAGAATTCGCGGTCAATCATGTATTGACGTGCCTCTGAGCCAAGGACAAATGGCCCCATGTTGATCTCAATGAGATTACCATCACGACGTTCGGTATGTAGCGACCCTTCAGAGAGTTTCAGTTCGGTTGATAGACCGACATCTCGCCAGTACTCTCGAATCAATTCAAGTGCGGCCAACTGTGTACTAGCTTCACCAAGCGTGCGACCTTCCATCGTCAGCGTAAAGCGTTCACCATCCGACCCAAGACGCCAGCCCTCATCATCCCGTTGGTCCAAGCCAACCTCGTCCAAGAGTGCGCTGGCCGCATCAACGTCAAAGGCATCCATAGGATTGTTGTCCCATTTATCCATATGGAAGCTTGTGCCAACCACTGGGAATGCCATGGGCTGACCCAAGCCAAAGAAGACAGTCTCGTTGATTTCATCGGCGTTGATTGCCAAATTGAGTGCTTGACGGAAGCGCAGGTCTTGGAAAACAGGCTGCTTGACTGGATCATCAATGGTCTGGTTGACCGCAAACCCGACTGCTGCATCACCCTGCATCTGTAGCTCTCGTGTGGTATAACCACCAGCGGCCTCATTTTCCTTGTAGAGTGCATAGTTATCGACGCTGACCGAACCATAATCTAGATCAACTTCACCCGCAATAATCTTGAGGTTGATTGTCTCTGGGTCGGCAATACCTGTCACGATACGATCAATGTAAGGCAATTGCTGTCCCACTTCATCGACCTTCCAGAAGTATGGGTTGCGCTCGTGAACTTTGCTGGTGTCACTTACCTCGACAAGCATCCAAGGCTGCATGGTTGGGCGCACTTCGCCATCTTCAGTGATATGTCGATAGCCATTCTGGTATTCCCAATCATGGGCGTTAAAGGCCGCTTCCCAGCTATCATAGCCAAGTTCTTCAGCCAGCGTACCTGCATCTGGGTTGTAGTCAAGATGGAACTGTTCCATATAGTGCTTGGGCAGGTATGCGTGCCAGTCACCACCCGCTGGTTCACCCATCTTCGCCAACATCACTGGATATGGCTCATCGGTTTCCAAACGAACGGTGTAGTCGTCCACCTTGATGGCTCGACGGACCTTGTTCATCCAGAACGGCTGACTGCCTGACCCGATGCGACTGTCAAAGTGTGCCTCAAAAGCAAATATAATGTCGTCAGCGGTGAATGGATGGCCGTCCGACCATTTGGTGCCTTCGCGCAGATGGATGGTCAAGCTCATAAAGTCATCAGATAGCTCAAAGCTTTTGGCTAAATTGCCCACGACCTCGTTGTCGGCACGAATGTAGCCAAGATAGCTGCCGCGCTCAGTTTCTTCCTGCAAGGTGTTCCATGGTTCGTTGCTGGGTACATAGACAAAGATGGTGTCGTTATACGTACCAACCGACTCGATAGGCTCCATGACCGCAGGCTCCGCAGGCAATCGCTCTTCAACAGGTGGCAAGTCACCACTCGCAACCTGCTCTGCCAATACGGGCGATTCCTTATAGGTTCCGTCTGCCTCTACTGCTGGTGCAGCAGCGCCGTCATCATCGCCGCCAGCAGGTGCAGCTTCTTGCGCTGGTGCGCCACAGGCCACCAACAACGCCAAAAGAGCGACTAATGCGACGAGTACACTGACTCGTTTGGTATTTGGCATCAGCCAATTCATTCGTTTCACAGTAAATATCCTCCTTCTTCAGATATGGTGATATAGGATAAGATTGGTCCGCTCTCATACCCCTAAAACGTACGATTTCACGAGTACGGGAAGCAACTTGCCCCATTGTACTTCATAATATCAAGCTTGTCTAATGTGCAAAAAGTGCATATTTTACCAAATAAAAACAACAATGTTTGTTTTGGTTGTCTACAGAAACATAAAAGACATATGACGAGTTTATAGGGATGGCTTGTGTAGTTTTCAGGGTTTTGTGTTGAATTGGCTGATTAGGCGTGTTAGTAGCTATTTTTGACTACACGAAGTAAAATAGTGTGATCATAAAACGCAAGCATAATACTGAGCTTCATTTTTTGCCCAAGCCTTTGGCTAATTATCCACTGACCGTCTATAATCATAGCATGTTGAGAACGTTTTTTCAAGCATTCGTATCTGGTAGCTCCATGATAATCGTGGTTGTAATGATGAGTTGGGGCAGGAATCGTCTATAGCAAAATTACCAGTAGGGAAGAGGCCATATAGCAAAGGAAAGGTAATCATGCGTACATTTAATACCGCTGGTCCAGTACGACCACATGAACATTATTGTCTATCGCCATTAGAGCGATTTGACCTAGATGAAATAGAATTTTTAATTCAACAAAAAAAATACTTTATTCTCCATGCACCTCGTCAAGTTGGCAAAACCAGCTATCTGCTTGCGCTGATGGATTATTTGAATCAACAGGGCATGTATCGCTGTCTTTACTTTAATGTTGAAGGGGCGCAGTCGATGCGCGAGACTGTCTATGATGCCATGCAAATGATTATTGGGCAGATGGCCTCTCGTGCGCGCAACCATTTAGGTGATGT
>JBCCFC010000534.1:0-8748 GCA_039029935.1 Chloroflexota bacterium | reverse complement strand
CGCAGAGCAGTTCAGAGCCTTACTTCGACGACTACCTGCACGGCCACCTGATCGGGTGAGGGGTTACTCGCTCGAAGAGCAGGCCGCATGGGCTGATGATCATGATCATCGAAGATTGGCACGTGAAACGGTCGCAAAACTTATGACGGGGATGCTCTCGATCCTACATCATGCTCACCTAAACACCTCGGTGATCCAAGACCGGCGTGGCTGGGAGAATCCATCGTTTTTGTCCAAGGTGATGTCATAATTGGTGGCAATCTTTGAGAGATTTCTGTCAATGACGTCCTCCAATGCTGCCGCCGTCTTCACACGCTCTTCACTAAAATCCAGCCGAATCACCGGATGGTTTGCCCATTGATAGTCACTCTGTGCCAACCACAAGTCCTCAAATAGTTCCTTATTACCCTGAAAAATTTCATCCAGCGTGGACACCAGCAAACTCTTGCCAAAGCGTCGCGGTCGCGAGATAAAATAAACACCAATTGTGTCACGAATCAGTTCATAAATATAGGGTGTTTTGTCCACATACACATACCCGCCCTCGATCAAATGTCGAAAGGTTGGTGTGCTTGGTTGTATCGGTTTTGCCATCATCCCCTCCCTCTTCCAAAGATACACAATCAGAAATACACAATATCGTTGTCCCAACATTATAGCACAAACGTAGCATACTTGACAGGGTGACATGAGAAAGAACGCTATCACCTCTTTTCGTAAAATCCAAATTTTTTTGGGGAATTTCTGGCAAAAAGCGGTTTATACTAAAGGCGAACATTGAGCCACATGCTTACACATTACTACAAACACGTCATGACCAAAAGGAGCATTCAGGATGAGTATCGTCAAAACCGCTATACGTATCTGCCTATGGGCTGTCATTTGTGTGCTGGGAACCAATGCATACATAGGTGTCTTTGCAGCCCAGCTTGTGGCAGAAACGACGATAGATACAACCAACAGAGAGACACAGACCGATACACAAGTGGCAGATAGCCAGCCAGCACAAACGTACTATGATTGTTATGCCGTAGACGAAATCCCCCAGGCCGAGTGTGCAGCCTTACGTGCATTGTATAATGCCACCGATGGCCCCAATTGGATTGAAAATCGGGATTGGTTGAAAACTACGACACCCTGTAATTGGTATGGTATTACCTGTGTCAATGGGCATGTCATCATGATTGACTTAGACAACGATGATCAAGGCAACAACCTTAGTGGCTCCATCCCTCTTGCCATTGAGGACTTGACACACCTCAACTATCTGGATTTGAGCCACAATCGGCTACAGAACGTTCCCGATACGATTGGCAATCTCAGCAACTTGATTGGGCTTTGGTTGAATGCCAACGCGTTGTCGAGCCTTCCGGCAGCTATCAGCACAATGCACTGGTTGACCAGTCTGGATGTTGGTTATAATCGCATTACCCTTGAAGACACAGCCCTACTCACATTTCTCAATGGTTTTGGTGACACAAATACACAGACGCAGACGCTGCCCCCAATAGGGTTGAGCGTGACACGTAATGAGGACAATCTTGTTTTCCCAAGATGGACACCCATAACCTACCAATCGGGAAATGGGTACTACGAAATTGAGGTTGTCTCGGACGATTTGGCCACAGAGATGCGCTTTAAAACAGCCGACACCAGTGATGATTATTACCTTATTCCTACTCTATCGCCTGATATCAATTACACGATTCGTATCCGTACCTTTAGTCCTGCCAACAACCATCATCCCTATGAACTTTGGAGTGCCTATAGCGAGCCGTTTTTACTCAATGGCATTACCACGCCAGTCGAGACACCTGATAATTATGAACCTGACGATGAGTGTACGCAGGCGGCTGAGATTCCAGTTGATGGCACGGCACAAGAGCATAATCTTGCGATTGACACTAACGGGAATACCGATGTTGACTGGATAAAAGTACCTGTTGAGAACGGGGTGACGTATCGTGTTAATATTAACACTATTGGAAACGACGCAGATGTAGATATAGCCTATTATTTAGAATGTAAGACATCGCCTCCACTAAGTCTGAATTTTGAACTGACCAGAAGCGGAACTGCAACGATCCCTTCGGAAACATTCGATACTAGATCCCCCGGGGTTATTATTGATATCCCATCCGAGCACACAGGTTTCTATTATTTCCGTATCGGCCATTTTCGAGAAACTTATGGCACAGATACTCGATATAGTATACAAGTCATAGAAGAGGATCCGCCTGTTCCCTCTTCGACGCACTTTATTTACGCAATGGGCGACAATGATCTTTATCCATATATGGGCGATCATTCATCTTCTGGTATGTTAGCACGCCTCAAGGAACTGGAGGGGCAAGCTGAGGAGGGAGTGCAAATGGTCGTATTGTTGGATGGCCCTGACTTAGGAGATTCCGCATACTACACATTGAGTCCAACTGGTTTGTGGGAAATATTACCTAGAGATGAAGTTCGTATGGATGACCCAGAGACTCTTACGACATTTCTGCAATGGGGATTTGAACGATTCGAGAGTGACTACTACACATTATCAATTTTAGGACATGCAAATGGCATAAGAGGCTTAGGCCCCGATAATTCAAGTAGTACATCTCCTTCTTCCGCCTTGCTCCAACCGAATGAAATACGTGACGCAATTCGTAACACAGCGGATTTTGGTCGACTTGCTATTGTTCATTTTGATGGCTGTTCTTTTGGGTTGTTGGAAAGTACCTCAATTGTGGACGGTTTTGCAGATTACGTGATTGCATCTCCAAATACAGGCTGGGGTATTTTTGCATATGATCATTACCGTAGATTGGCAGGTGAGTCATTTACACCCGCTGCCTATACAGAAAAAATTGCAGCACATTATGCGAATACGTTGGAAAATTTGTCATATCCATACACTGTTTCTGTTTTTGACATGGCATATTATAACGAAACAAAGCAGGCAATTCACCAGCTAGGCAACGAGCTAAGTACCTATATCCTATCAAAAGATACAACTGTGCGGCGGGCTGAGATACACGCTATTCGTGAAAATGCACAAATATATGACACTGGCAATTATGTTCTAGATGTACAGGAGGATTATTATGTTGACATAGGAAGCTTTGCTAAAGAGCTTGCGGTTCTTGAAGAGAATACTATCAACTTTTCGGCAGATTATGTGTTGAATACACTATCGTCATTTGTCTCCTATTTTCGATATGCGTCCGGTCAATTCTATAATGAGCTCAATCAGGGTATAATTCAAATTGATTTAGATAAATCACATGGCATTGGTATTTTCTACCCTGATTCGAAATACAGTGCAGGTGAAATTTTTGGTGCATATACTGAGGAGCGTGTTTTCCCTAATCTCACATCCAACTGGGGTTGGAAAGACTTCTTGATCACCGGCATTCCACCATTACCACCACATAAAGGACCAATGTTCTCTCTAAAACAAGATATGCACATTCACGCTAGTGTAGGGCAAGTTGAGCCTATAACAGTCACGTTGAACTATACAAGTAATGAGCATGAGATTACAGCTTCGTCATTTGCGTTCAATTTTGACGAGTCCATTTTGACGTATAATGTTCAGAACCGTGCCAGTTTCTCATTACCTTTGGGGATTACAGGCATGGTAGACCCCTCAGACCATACGTCAAATCAACTGGATTTTGTGCTGTTGTCAACATTACAACAGGAGATACCTGATGGAGAAATTGCCCAAATTCCCTTTGAGGTACATTGTCCACCTAGTGCGAGTGGTGTCATCACAACACAAATTACATTTTCCGACAATCCTCCACTAACCTTTGGCTCAAGCAATGGAGCGAGCATTGTTGGTGATGGGGTTGCGGGTGAATTGACCATCCATTGTGAGAACACGGATCAAGACCTATGGACACACTTTGTGTATGCAATGGGCGATAATGACCTAGAATTTTACATGAGTGAAGGCGATGAACTCCGTAAAGGCATGTTGGCACGGTTGCGCGCATTAGCGGGACAGGAGCAACGGAATGTCCAAATTGTGTTGTTGTTAGATAAACGTGAAATTGGTGCTCACTTAAACTCTGCCTACTACATCTTGAACGAGACAGGGGAATGGAAGGCGTATGATCAAGATGAATTTGCAACGGGTGAGATAGATACATTAGCAGACTTCCTAGAATGGGGCTTTAATCACTTCCCAGACAGCAGACACTATGCCCTATCCATTCTGGGTCATGCAAATGGTCTCATTGGTATTGGCCCCGATGAGTCTAGCAGTGGTGAACGCCGCGACCTCACACCCAGTAAAATCCGAACAGCACTTTTGAAGGTACAGCACTTGGGGCATCTCGACATCGTCCATTTTGATGGTTGCTCCTTTGGCATCTTTGAAACGTCCTCGATTGTAGAAGACCTAGCCGATTATGTCATTGCATCACCTAACACAGCATGGGGGTTCTTTGCCTATGATGTCTATCGTGGATTGGCTGGTGAAGAGACAACGCCTGCCGGATATGCAGAGGCGATTGCGACCCATTATCATGAACGGGCCAATCAGGATGGATATCCGAATACAATTTCAGTTTTTGATATGCACTATTATGATGCGGTTAAAAACGCCATTGATGGTTTGGGTGATGCGCTGCATACCTATATTATAGCGGACGTTGAGAAACGTTGGGATGAATTGCAAGAAGTACGCGCTGGCGTACAGATATATGACTCTGGTGATTACCGTATTGATGAGTACGATTCGTATGTAGACCCAGTTAACCTAGCGACAGCACTAACTACACTCTCAGATGAGGCTATCAATAGTGCAGCTCAGGAAGTTATCAATACATTGGCACCATTTATTCTCTACAAAAATAGTACATCAGGAGAATTTTGGCATCACGACTCAAATACAACCATCCTGATTGACCTCGACAAAGCCCAAGGGATTGGCATTTTCTATCCTTACACCATCGCCCACGCAGGAAACGCTGCCATCGACTATCTCAACAACGATATTTTCCCCAACCTGACAACAGGCTGGGGCTGGCGAGAATTTCTAGCCTTATCACCACAGGGTATTGCTGAGAAAAGTGACCTGATGCGTAGTGAAATCAAAAGCCTTGCACCGCTCTTCCCGCCTATCTATGATGTGTATCTGCCTGTGATTACCAATGAGGTGGAGTAACTTTCAGACACTCTGGGCAAGTCGCAGGAATGAGGGCTGAGTAGATGTAAGATAGAAAAGAAAGGTGGCGTAGACAATGATGTCTACGCCACCTTTCTTTTCTATTCCCTTCACGAAATCAACTCACGCCTTCCGATACAATAAACTGTCCGTCAACGCATACAACACCGACCTATCCATCGAACCCAGCACTTCCGCCAATGCATCAATCGCCTGCTCATGATAGTCATGCAGCATGGACTCCGCAAAGGCTCGGGTATCGGCGCGTTCAAACAGTGCCATTGCTTGCGGCAGATGCGATTCGTTCAATTCACCTGCAAACAATGCCTGCAATTCTTCGCCTACCTGCTCATGTGCTAGTGCATGGAGAATGGGCAAACTTTTCTTTCTGCGTAACACATCATTGCCTGCGGCTTTCCCCGTCACGCTCGGGTCGCCCCAAATGCCCAGAATATCATCTTGGATTTGGAAGGCCAGACCTGTGTTTTGACCAAATTTTTGGAGGATGGCCTGCTTTTCGGCGGTGGCCTGTGCGATGGTGGCTCCGATGGCGACACTTGCGCCGATGAGGGCCGCAGTTTTGCCTTGGATCATGCGGATGTATTCATCGGTGGTGACGTGGGGGCGTTGCTCAAAGTCAATGTCGAGGTGTTGGCCTTCGGTGAGGGCGAGGGAGGTTTGTGTGAAGATGTCGAGGACACGCAGGGTGGTGGCGGCGTCTACACCGCGACGGTTGAGGCGTTGGATAGCAGCAAAGGCGAGCGTAAACATGGCGTCACCAGCGTTGATGGCTTGGGGGATGCCCCACACCTTCCACACGGTCAACCGATGACGACGTACCTCATCGCCATCCTCGACGTCATCATGGAGCAGCGAGAAATTGTGCAGCAGTTCAATGGCAGCGGCGGCGGGGAGTGCATTGGCCGTGTCACCGCCCATTTCTTCACAGGCCAACAGGCAAAGCATGGGGCGTAGGCGTTTGCCCGCAGGGGAGATGTGCGGTTTCAGTTGCTCGTTCATCCAGCCCAAATGATATTGCATCATGCCATAATGCTTGGCAACGGCCTCTTCATCATTGTGCAACACAGCACGCATTTCGTCTTCAACCCTTGGTAGCCAGTGTCCGATAAATCTGGTTAGTGCGTCTTTTGTCATAAGTCTTTGGTTTTACATCCTTGCGTTCATTATAAAGCATATTACAAAAAAAATGAAATTTAACCGTAATCTTTTTGAGTTTGAGTCGTCATCAAAGGTAAGCTATCAAAAATTATGGAGTAGATAACTGTTTCACATTTTGAGAGAAAAAAGATTGATACGCTCTATTTATGCTGATTGAAAAGTATTTTCTAAAGAGTGATATGTAGTCTATCACGTAAATCAAGTTCAGCACGAAATCGAGCGATGTATGTGAAACAACAATCTACTACCAATCCTATGCAGGAACAGTCATAGTGTCAGTATTACGTCTCCCTCTCTTCAGTCTTTGCTTCTGAACAGTTACCTGCATAGAACGGTCTATAGGAATGGGAATAAAATCATTTGTGCATTTGGATATAACCCGCACAAGGCGTGTTCACTGAACGCGCGCAAGTGAAAAAATTTCATTCTAAAATTGAAAGAAAGGACGACTATTTATGAATTTTCCGGGTAAATCAGGCCAGGGCAATGTCGCGTTAGGACGCTCTGTGCTGGGCCGCTCCATGCATCTCATCAACGGTGTGAGCTATGCAAAGTATATTTTGGTGGGGGCAATTGCGGCAATCTTACTCATTCCATCGGCGTTTGTTTCAGCAGGCAGTGGCGACCCTGGTGGAAGTGTGATTAGTCCAAGTGGTGAGCTTTGCGTGGAAGGTGTTGTCATCGACCATGAAGAGATGCCTCTGGATGACGGTTGGATCATCGTTGCAACACCCTATAACGATGCGGGTATACTGGACCCAGGTGGGGCTATCGGGGCAGTATCCAGCACGGATGAGGATGAGGCTGGTGAGTTTAAATTTGAAGAGGGGCTTTTCCCTGGCAACTGGCAGTTTGCAGTCGAGTTGAAAGAGGGCTGGGAGCCTGTGACAGCGGACCGCTTTGATGTGCCTCTGCGCTATGGCATGGAGGAATGTCGCCGCATCCGCTTTAAGTTGCGACAGGTGGTTACGGTTCATGTCATCAAGATCAACGATGACCATCACCCACTGGCCGATTGGATCATCACCGCCACACCTGGTGCGGAAAACCGCTTTGCCGAGGCTGTTGCGATTGAGACAGGAGCCGATGGGGTTGCCAGCTTCCGTTTGACACCGGGCAAATGGGTCTTCACAGAGGAACCACCAGAGGACTTTGACTATGCGTTCAATCCCGTGATTCCTGTGACAGGCAAGCAAGAGGTCGATGTTGAAGGGCCAGGGCCATTGACGATTCGCTTCAAGAATCGTATCAAGAAGACCGCCTGTATCGAGGTTTACAAGTATGACATTCCACCGACAAAAGATGGCGAACCATTTGGGTTGGCGGGATGGCACATTGACGTGCAGCGAGCGGATGGCACGGTTCAAGCGTATGGCAAAACCGATGCATTTGGCAACATTGTCTTTGATAACTTGCCACCGGGGCCATACACTGTTGTCGAGGAAAGCCGAGTTGGGTGGGATTCAGTCACACCATCAGCGTTGGATGTTACGGTGACAGGTTCATCACACTGTCAGGTTGTGACCTTCTATAACCAGCAGACAGAGCCACAATTCTGTATTGAAGGGCGCAAGGTTGATCTCAACGGTGGTTATGGTTTGCCAGGGTGGGAGATCACGGCTGAACCGCTGGATGCGGGCGACCCAGAAGTCGATGCTGTTTTGACCAATGGCTTGGGTGAGTATAAATTTGTCTTCCCATCCAATGACTATCGGGTTCCGGGCTCACGTTACGAAGTCTGTGAAGAGGAACAGGATGGCTGGCGCAACCACTCACCACTCTGTCGAGTTGTGACACTGCCATACGAACCAGGCATGTGTACCGTTGTCTCTGATTTTGAGAACTATCAGGTTGGACACTATTCAACACCCACGCCGCAGGAGCCAGTGAGTATGCCATACAAACCAGCACCAGCCGATTCTGGTTGCCGCACGTTGCATACAGTCAAGACAGGCGAGAGCTTGGCCTCCATCGGCAAGTACTATGGCGTTGGCTATAGCATGATGCTGGAACACAACAAATGGGTCTACAAACATCCACAACACTGGGTTGAGATTGGTCAGACGGTTTGTATTCCAGTGTGGTAGTAGCATCGTAACGGTTGCATTCCCTAAAATCAGACAAAAGTATTAACCCTCACGATAGAAAAAGGGCTTGTTTCTCGAAATAAGCCCTTTTTTGTATTTATGAGATGTTATAGGATACATACCATACGTCAAAAGACGCGTCATTTTGGTTTTCATTGTAAACGAGATGTAAGCCGACTTCCGCTATTGCTGTCCACTTACTGACAATTCAAAAATTTCATCATATCTCAACGCAACATGCAACGTCATCAGTAGTGAGCAAGGAATTGTTCACGATAGATATCAGTTTTTTTCAACAATCCAAATCAGCGGTATTTT
>JBCCFC010000533.1:0-8755 GCA_039029935.1 Chloroflexota bacterium | reverse complement strand
CTCCTGTTCTGGCTGGTTCACTGAGGATTGCATGCCAGAATGCTGTTGAATGCTACCTGTATTTACTGCCGGCATGTCAACAGGCTGTTGACCACTGAATCGAGCCCCATCCACGGTTTAAATTAGGCCGTCTGATAGGAGCAAAGGTGGTAGAAGAAATACTAAATGAACGAGGGAAAGGAAAAAGAGAAAGTGGAAAGTGCGAAAGATGTGAGACGAAATTAGAAAGCAAAGGCCAAAGAAGACGGTCACTAGTGACGATTCTGGGCAAACTATGCTGGAGTAGACAAATGAAACGTTGTCCAAAGGGATGTAAAGGGAGTCAAGTAGCCCCGTTAGACAAAGAGTTAGGGATAGAACCAAATCAGCGAACAGGTCCCCATGTCAAAAGAATGGGGTGTGCATTAGCCGTATTTGTGCCATTTGAAATTGCAGCGAGTTTATTGTTGATGATAACAGGAGTATCTGTCAGTTCAAGTAGCATATGGAATTGGGTACAAGAGTCAGGCAAACGAGCAAAGGATAAGCTTGAGGCGAAGTTAAAAGCGGTGGATGAAGGTCAGAAAGCGGCGATAGCATCTATGACAGAGCAAGTGAAACAAATGGCAATGCTCATTGGTGCAGATGGAGTTATGGTCCCTTTTCGGCGTCATGAGAAAAGCCCAAAAGGGAAAATCCAGTGGTGTGAGGTCAAAGTTGGCATTGTCGCAAGATGGCAAAAGCAGACTGAGAGTGGCAAGAAAGCGGGTCGTTTAGTCCAAAAACGCGTGACAGCCTACCGAGGAACAATCGATGACTTTAAACCTCGTCTCTGGCTTTTAGCTTGTGAGCAGGGGCTTGAACAAGCTCCGATGGTCGTCTGGCTGAGTGATGGGGCTCGTGGGTTCTGGCGGATTTTCCGTGAACTCTTTGAGCCTTACGCTATTGGCATTCTGGACTTTTTCCATGCTGCGCAAAATATTTGGAAAGGCATCACTCCGTGGCTTGATGGTCGCACTACTGCTGCCCGTGATTGGTTTCAACATGCTCGATCTACCCTTAAACATCAGCATTCCTCTCATATTTGTGTTCAACTTCAGGATGCTTTAGACCAACCTGACTTGCCTGACTCTGCCCGCCATTCCCTCGATACACTCCATTCCTATTTGCATAAGCATCGCAACCATACCCATTATGCTCATTATCAACGCTTGGGTATCCCTATCGGCTCTGGCTTTGTTGAAAGTGCTTGTAAGTGGCTTATCCAACAACGCTTCAAATGTGTCGGCATGCGATGGAGCTATGACGGCTTTGACCATTTGCTTCATCTCCGTCTCGCTTGGGTTAATGGTTCTTTTGATGAGCTTTTTTAACTCCCCCCCCATCTAGTTTTTACGCCCACATGATTGACATCTTCGCCGGACGCAACTGTCACAGGTGCAGTTTGGCCTGTGGTTGGGTCTGGGTCGCTGTCTGCGTTATCATCGCCACCTTGGTCCTGTGGACTCAACACAAAGCCGTTGGGTGCTTCAAACGCAACGATGTATGTACCCGGCAGGACAGGGAACTCGTAGTTGCCGTTTTCATCCGTTGTCGTCGTGGCAATCTCGTTGCCATTTTCATCCAACAGATTGACAACAACATTGGGCACACCCGCCTCACTTGGGTCCTGAATCCCATCGTTGTTTTCATCCGCAAAGACGGTGTCACCAATGCTGCCCGGTTGCACGACACCTGTGTCGAGCGTCTGGTTGCTTGTGCCAGATGGCACGACCACAGAGTCGGTTGCACCGATGTCCGCGCCAGAGTTTGGATTGGCATCGCTGTCAACGGCATCATCATTGCCAGCATCATCACCAGCATCACGGTCTGTGAACTCATAGCCTGCTGGCTGCTCAAAGACGACGTAGTATTCGCCCGGATGTAGGTCAGTGAAGCTATAGAGTCCATTGCCATCCGTCGTGGTTGAGGCTAGCGGTGTGGTGTTACCGACCTCAAAGAGTTCGACAGTTACACCTTCGACACCTGGCTCACCTGTATCCTGAATACCATTGGCATTGAGGTCTTCCCACACATAATCACCCACGCTGACAAACTTGACGACACCTGCATCGACATCGAGGTTGACCTCGGATAGACCCAGCGTAATCATATCTGTTTCGCCCTGTGTTGAACCCCCTGATGGGTCAGCATCGCTATCGGCAGTCTCGTCAATACCCGCATCTTTATCGGTGAAGGCATCATAGCCATTTGGCAACACAAAGCGCACCACATAGTCATCTGGAATCAAGCCCGTGAAGAGGTACATGCCATCGCTATCAGTCGTCTGGGTTTCCAGAACCGTGCCGCTTGGCGTCAATAACTGAACAGTTACGTTGGGGACACCTGGCTCAGGGGTGCCCTCTGGGCCATCCTGCATACCATCGCCATCCAAGTCTTCAAACACTTTGTTGCCAAGCGTTGCTGGCTTGCTCTGCAAGAAGTCGTAAAGCCCGGCATCGTTGTGGTCGCTGACTTCGCCCTCACCGACTGTGATGATGTCGGTGCGACCGCTGGTGGGGTTGGCGTCGCTGTCAACCGTGTCGTCACCGCCCTGATCCTTGAGCGTGATGTAGCTCTCTGGGTCTGGGACGACAAACTCGACACGATAGAGCGCATCTGGCGTGACACCAACAAACTGATAGTTGCCTGTCTCATCCTGTGGCGTGTTGGGGTCATCGGCACTGGTCACAGTCGAGCCGACTTGGTTGCCAATCGCATCATACAGGTTGACCTGAATGCCAGAGATGCCGGGGTCGCCCCCAAATTCATTTACTGCATCTTGGATGCCATCCTGCAGCACATCGTTAAAGACGGTTCCCTTGATGGTGGCGTTCTGTGGGTCTGTGACATACCATGCTGGGTCTTCGGCTGTACCGACGTTGCGGATGGTGACAGAGCCGATGTTGCGCTTGCCTTCTGGATAGTCACCCGCCGCACGTGTGACCATGCAGGATGCGCTGCCAGTGACAGGGATGATGGTGGGTAGACGGCACTCACTGGTCAAATTGCCAAAGACATCATCGTTGAGCGTGGTCCATTCGATTGCCACATCACCTGTGTTCTCGACCATATAGTCAAAGGTAAGGTCATCGTTGACGGTTGCCTGCACCGCTTGGTCCAGCGTGTCTGCATCCTGATTTTCGATGGTCTTCTCAAAGGTGAACGATGGGTTGATGTCATCAACCAGCCCCGCATCGACATAGCGGTTTTCACCACCAGGATCAATGGAGAATGGCTCGGTCACACCTGTCGCATCGACATCGCTATCCACTTTGAAATCGTCGCCTTGGTCCTGTGGGCTAAACTTTTTGTCATCCGGCTTGATAAACTGCACCGAATATGTCCCCGGCTCTACGTTGTCAAAGGTATATGCACCAACAGCATTGGTCTGCGTCGTATCAACGATTTCGTTGTTTTCATCGAGCAGATTGACCGTGATGCCCTCAACACCCAAGTCAACGCCATCCTGAATCCCATCGCTATCACGGTCGTCAAAGACCTCGCCGCCGATGATGCCTAAAAGCCCTCTAAAGCCAAAGTCAACGGTCATATTGCCATTGCGGTCATAGGCATCATCCTGCGTGTTGCCCACTGCCGTTTCCATACCATCGTTGGTCGGTTCATCGTTGCCCACAAGCGTGATGATGGGTGAGACCGTTGGTGAACCAGAGCCACCGGGCTGCTGACCGTTGTCGTTGCCATCAACCGCATCTGTGGCATCAAAGCCCGTTGATGATATCGGTGCATCTGTTGGCGGTGTTGGAATGCGGACATAGTAAGCCCCCGGCTCCAGCTCATCGAACAGATAATGACCACTGTCGTCAGTCTGAGTTGTGGCAAGCAAGTTATCCGCACCATCATACAGCTCTACCGTGACATCGGCAATGCCCGATTCATTGCTATCCTGTGTGCCGCTATCATCGCGGTCGTAGAAAACCGTGCTACCAATGGACATGATGGGTACAAGACCCGCATCAAAGGTCAGGTTGATGTCATTGAGTTCCACCAAAAGTGTATCGCTCTGCCCCGTTGCCGGATTGATGTCGCTGTCATTGGTGTCATCACCCGTGTTGTTCTGCGTTGTGAATGCATACCCCGCTGGTGGCGTTACAATAATGTAGTAGTTATCCGCTGGCAGTTGATTGCCATTGTTGTCGGTGTTGAACACATAGTTGCCATCGCCGTTGGTGGTTGTGGTGTTGACCAATGTGCCTTCGTTGTTGTACAGATTGATGACGACATTTGCCAGCCCCGGCTCATTGGCATCCTGTTGACCATTTCCGTTGGTATCCAGCCACACAAAGTCACCTACAATGGGGAAGACAGGTTGATCGACAAAGCCCATGTCGATGGTGTGGTCATTTTCGATCAAGCCGCCCGTTGTCACACTAGCCCCAATCAAATCGACCAAGCTGCCCGGTAGACTGCTGTCATTGGCGGGATCAAGGACGATGCCATTGCTGTCATGTAGAGACTCCCCTGCAAATGGTAGGGCAGGGAAGAGACCATCAAGGTCGCCACCGTTAAACTCGGCACTATCCACCACCACATAGTAGCTTGTGTTGGTTTGCACCCCATCTGCCGTTGTAAAGATATAGGTTCCCGCCGCATCAGTGTCTGTGCGTGCCACTTCAACGCCATCTGTGTTATACAGAATGACAGTCACATTGGGGACAGCCGCCTCGCTGGGGTCCTGAATACCATCACGGTCGGTGTCGAGCCAGATGCGGTTGCCGATTTCAAGAATTTGTGGCAAAACACAGGCCAGTTCGATATCGCCCAAGTTGCTGGCTTTGCTGTCATAGAAGATGCCGTTCTCACTGCCGCGCACAACCTCATAGTTACGCAACTGTCCACCGGTGGTGTTATCGACATAGCGAACACCATTGGACCAGACATTGATTGGGTCTACGACGGGAATTACGGCTTCGCCAGAGCCAGGACGCAGGGCGACCGCACCGAGTGCATTTTCCGTATGCCCACCAAAGGCATCATCATAAAACTCACCCAAGCCTGGACCACCACCTGTATTGGGCAATGCCCCCACGTTGGGACCAGCCTTCCCGTTGTTTTCCAGCAGATAGGTGTCCCCACCGCCATAGTAGGCACGCAACACATCGCCACCAGAGACGGTTATAATACCACCACCATCCCAGCTGTCATCGGTTGCAGGGTCCGGGGCCAGATAGCCCTGAATTTGGAAACCCGCACGGTCAGCCAGTGTGAGAATCATCGAGCCATCAATATCAAACTCGATATCCGAGAACATGGGCTGTGAATATTCAACAACATCAAACCCACCGACACGGGTATCAACAAACCATTGTGACAGCGAAATATCATCGGTCCAAGGATGCCAAGGTGTACCGAGCGATGAACCTGGCGCGCCATGTGCGTAGCCACGTGGATAGGTGAGCGGGAAGTCAAAGAGCATGTCCCATGTCTGCGAAATCGGTTGGAAGCGTAGCACTGCCGCTGCTAGGTCTACCTTTGACCTGCTATTTTCGCCTGTACAGGTGACACCGACAAAGACATTGCCTTCATGCACCTTCACGGCCCAAGGTCGTTGCACACCGTTTTGACAGTTGAGCAGGTCGATTGGGATGGCGTAGGATGTGGCTGCTGTTGGTGTTGAGCCATCGGCTGGCAGTGGAATCTCAACCAATGTGCGCTCAAACAGATTGGTCACAAAGAGAGCCGACCCGTCACCCGCAATGTCGATATCACCCAGCCCGATTTTGCCGATTAAGCCAAACGCGTCCGTATCGCGTGTGGGTACGGTTGGGTCCGGCACAAGACCACGAGCACCGTTACTGGCAATCGCGCCAACATCAATGGGCGTACCATCGCTGTCGGTCAAGGCTGTGATATCAACAAAGCTGCTGGTTGTGCCTGTCGCATCCCATGCACTGGGCAAGCCATCGCCATCCGCCGTGTATTCAGTCACATAGATGCCACCCAGCCCCAGCGGTCCTAGCCCAATCGAGCGTACCAGTGCGGCTGCACTATAGAGACGATTTTGATAGCGGTCCCAGGCCAATCCCCAGACTGAGCCTGTCTCTTGCCCAACCGCAATCGGGGCCATGTTGGTCATGTCCTTGCCACCTGTGAGCGCGTAGGAGAACGAGACCAGTGTGTCTAGGTCACGTGCTGGCGTGTTGTCTGCAAGAGCATCCATGTTGAGCGGATCGCCACCGACAAAACAAGAGAGCATGACATCTGGGTTGGCCTGACAGAAGAGATTGGGGTCGGCCAAACCAAGATTGACTGCACAACTTGGTGCGGACACAAATTGTACAGTGGTTGCGCTATCGTTGCCGTTGGGTCCCGATGTCGCAAAGTAGGGCGATTGCGCAATGTTGCTAAACTCAACACGCACGGGATAGGCATCGTTGGGGACAGAGACCAGATAGTTGCCATAACGGTCGCTCTGTGTGGTATTGACCGAGCCGTCGTCACCATACACGGTAATCGTGACATCCCCAACCCCAATGGTTTCGGCGTCTCCTTGACCCCCATCCATGTCAAAATCTTTGAAGATTTGACCACCAAGGTCTGCGGCGGTACAGGCTGGCGAGGTGTAGCCAAGCGGCGCAGAGAAGTTGACCACATTGCTCGTACAAGCACCACCACTAAAGGTTGCGTCAATCGAATAGGTAGACGCGCCATCGGCAGCAACCTCAAAGGCAATCTCCTGTAGTGGCACGGTCTCGGTTGTGGCTGGGTTGCCGGGAAGCGGTGCATACTCCTGTGTCAGGGTGCGCGACTCGATGACATTGTTGTTGTTGTCACGCAGTGAAATGGTGATGGTTTCACCAGAAGGCGCACCATCCCAACTTACCAATGTGGAAGCGGTCACGTAGGTGTTGCCACCATAGGTATAATCTCCGCTGACCCTTGCGGGTGTTAATGACATTGAACACGATGCTGGATCGTAATCGTCTGCGTTGGATTGCGCTGGCACATCGACATCAACATCCTCGAAGCCCGGTGTTTGGCGAGCCAGATTGTTGGCAGGCGGCCAAGGCAATGTCAGCTCGAGCTGATTCGGGGCAACTTGTGTCCCTGAGCTACGTGCGCCAATCGTGTAATCACTGTCAAGCGCAACCGTGACCTTGACCTCTGACATGTCGGAGGCCGCTGGATTGGCCTCGTCATAACCAACATCGTTGCTGTCGATGATTAGAACACCATTGCCCAGCAGCGCGGCCATACCTTGATTCGCATCATCAGTCGCCTGTGGCATTGAACTACGGTGAACAGCAGCACCTCCACCAGCAGCAAGATCCGTGACAGCACAGAGATAATCTTCATCACTATCACGCACACCGTTGCCATTGGTGTCGTCAAAGACATTGAGGTTGACATTGTAGCCAATCGTCGCTTGTTGCGCAGGTGTTTGTTGTGCGCCCGACTGTGCAGCAATTTTTAGATCAAGGGTGGGGTCGTCTTCGGGCGACCAAGGCAATTCCAATGCCAGTTGATTGGCCGACGTTTTTGTCCCCAAACTGCTGGTTTGAATATCATAGTCCCCTTGCAGTGTCACGTTTAGCGTAACTCTGGATGTGTAGGACCCTGGTCCTGGATGTACCGGATTGGCCTCATTGTAATAGACATCGTTGCTGTCGATGCTCACCGCGCCATTACAGAGCAGCATCGTTGGGTCTGGTGCAAGCAACCCTGCACAGGCAACATTACCGCTCTCATCAGCCACACAGGGATCGCCATTAAAGTCCCATGCCGCCATTGTGGTGATAAACTGCTCATCGCCATCATGAACACCATTGTTGTTGGTATCGTCAAACACATGGAGGTTAATATTGTAGCGCAGTGCGGCGTCTTGGGCGGGATTTTGCACGGGTTCAGGTTTGGTGGCAACGGTCAGATCAATTTCTTGGAAGGCCGATGTTGCACGAGCAGCAATAGGTTCGGGCGGCCAAGGCAATCCCAAGGCTATTTTATTGGGTTCGATTTGTGTGCCCACACTATTGCTGTCAATGATGTAGTCACCATCCAGTGTCAGTGTCAATGTCACACGCGAGGTGTATGACCCGGGCGCAGGTGCGACAGGATACACTTCGTCATAATAGACATCACTGCTGTCGATACTCGTCACACCGGGGCCAAGAAATGCTGCTGGTGCTGGTGCGACCAACCCCGCACATTGGAGAATGCCCTCGGCATTGTAGGCACATGGATCAGCGTTAAAGTCAAACTGTGTCGTCGCAAAGACATAGGCTTCATCCGCATCACGGACGCCATTCCCATTGGTGTCCTCAAAGACATTCACATTGATGTTATAGCCGAGTTCTGGTTCTTGTGGAGGCGTTCTGGCGGCAAAGTTTAAATCAACATCTTGGAACGCGGATGCGGCACGGCCAGCGGCGGGTTCAGGCGGCCAAGGCAACCCCAACGTGACTTCTTTACGTCCAGTTTGGGTCCCCATGTTGCTTGAGCGAAAGACATAGGCATCATCTTGCAATGTCACCGTCAGTGTCACACGTGAGGTATACGACCCCGGTGGTGGCGCAACAGGATTGGACTCGTTGTAATAGACATCACTGCTGTCGATACTTGTCGTGCCAGGCCCCATGAACAAGTTTGGGGCTGGTGCAACAAATCCAGCACATTGGAGAATCCCCTCCGCATTGTAGGAACACGGGTCCGCATTAAAGTCCCATTGCGTCTTCGCCATCACATAGGTTTCATCGTCATCACGCACACCATTGCCATT
>JBCCFC010000532.1:0-8777 GCA_039029935.1 Chloroflexota bacterium | reverse complement strand
GTTGTCTTTGGCGAGGCGCGTTGGCGATCCTCCAATATGACGACCAAGGATTTGGATATCCTGATTGAAAAAGGACAAGCGTGGTTGAAAGGGGACACGGCTCGTTGGGAAGTCCACTATGCACTCTTTGCGAAGTCTGTGGGGCAGGTTTCTGAGGAAGCGATGGATGATGAGTTTGTGCATGTGTTTACGCCAAAGGATATTACGAGTTTGGATTAAATTTCCGGTGATCATTTGAACAGGCAAGGGTGCCTGTTCTACGGTACAACAAAGGAGTACTTGATGCTGACAAACCCTTTCATTTACGGTCGCTCAATTCAGCCACCCCGATTCCACAATCACGCCCGCCTCCTCCGCCGTGTATGGGGAAGGCTCGAACGCGGAGAAGAAACGGCAATCATTGGCCAACCCCATGTCGGCAAGACATCCCTGCTCAACGTCATCATAGATGAGACCAAACAAACCGAGATGCTCGGCCACCCGCTCACGCAAACCATCTTCCGCTTCATCGACTCGCACATGTTGAGCCAGTCCTTCGACCAGCACAAATTCTGGAGCCATGCCCTTGAACCTGTTTCGACGCAAATCCAAGATGAAACCATCCAAGACCTCTACGCCATTGCCAAGGAAAACCACTTTGGCACCTTCACGCTCGAACGGCTCTTTGCAGGGCTTCACGACATAGGCTGGAAAATCGCCCTCCTGCTCGACGAATTTGAGGCCATCCTCAGCCACCCCATCCTCAACAGCACCGAATTTTATGGCAGTCTGCGTTCGCTGGCCTCACGCTTTGACAGCCTCGCCGTCATCATCGCCACACGCCGTTCGCTTGATGCACTCAACGTGGAAACGCAAAAGCTCAACCCACATGGCTCGCCCTACTTCAACATCTTCACCGAGCAGCGTATCGGCGCATTGCCAATGGAAGCTGCCAATGCCATCCTTGACCAAGCTGGCGACCGCTTCACGATTGATGACCGCGACTTTGTGCTGACCGTCTCTGGCCGTCACCCCTATCTGCTGCAACTGACGGCAGCACATTTGTGGGAGGATGAGCCAACGCGTGAAGATGAGCCTGCGTGGGTACGCTATGAGCGTGTCGCCAACGAAGTGCGTGATCAGACCGTTGCCCATTTCCACGATACGTGGCACAATTGGTCCAATGCCGAACGCAAGGTCATCACCGCCATTGCGCTCCCTTTTCGGTCGATGCCCACGACTTCAAATGGAAGAAGTTGATCGAGGACATCACCGACTTCACGTCGGAGTTGCGGATGCTGGAGAAGGATGGCACGATTGAGTACATTGATGATGTGGTTGATGAAGATGGTAAGCGCGTGTGGTGGATCACACAGGAAGCGTTGCTCTGGTGGCTGGCCGATACCATCAAGCGTGAGATCCGTGATGATATGGCATGGGGACAGTGGCTAGAGGCCAATCAATATGGCGTGGTGGGGACGAGTGTGGAACGGGAACGATTTCGGCAGATACGTGCGGAGGTGCGTCAACGTGTGGGGCGTGGTGGCGCGACATTGATTGAGGCGTTTGTGAAGCATTATGGATGATGAACCGCCTCTGCCATCCCAATCCCATTGGCTTTACAAAACTCGGTCGCTTCCGCTGTAAACCCACTTAATGACAAAAACGCTGGCAACACCGTCACACCATACTGCTGTGCATAGTCCAGTGCATTGGTCTGCAACCCCATCACGGGCTTGGTCCCGGTCTTGTCCTTGCGGTCACGCACCTCAACCATGACCACACGGCCATCATCCGCCTTGGCAATAATATCGATTTCCTCGCCATCACCATTCAGCAATCTGTGCGAAACACGTTCCATGACGCTGACGAGCTTGAGCGAACGGGTATCTGTGATATTTGTGAAGGTATCGGTGAGGTTGAGTAGTTGTCCTGTCTGCTGTTTGCTGCGAAAGGCAAAGGCCAGTTTGATCTCAGCCAAGCGTCCCTTGAAGTCGTTGGCAAGCCCACGCCATTTGCGCGTTTCAGCGCGTTCTGCTTTGAGCTGTGCTTCAAATTCACCGATGAAGTCGGGACGGACACCTTCAATTTCCTCCTCAAAGTGATTGCGCAAAATGAGGTTCAGCGTCCCGTCCTCCAAGCCACGAAAGCGAAAGGCCGATTGCCCTTGTCGAATCACATCCGATGCCATCAGCACTTCAAGACGCTCATAAATCTCTTCTTCGCTTAACATCAGATTGAGTTCACTCTTGAGGTCGCTGGGGCGATAATCTTGCTCGCTGTTCTTGTTCAAAAACAACATGAGTTTTTTCGTTGTTGCGCCGTTAACGCGCTCAAAGGTCCGTTGCAGATATTCATTCCATGTTTTGGACATTTCAGATTCAAAGTTACTTAGTTCATAGGTGACAGCTTTGATCGCACCTGCACGCTTGGTTAAATCCTTGTCCTCTATTTCATTTGAAATCACACAGGAGATCAGGAACGGGTCGGACATGCATAGCTCATTGATCTGCTCGGCTGTTTCATCCTTAATGGGTTCATTGTAAAACTGAGCATAGCGGTAGACTGCCTCTAGCCCATGCTTTGGTTCGAGAGAGGGTTTCATGCGAAAGATGGAAAGACGTCCCGCTTCTAAGTGGTTTGCCATGATCTCAAGAAGGATGCCGGGATAGGAGCCTGTGACGAGCATGGGCGCAACCTTTGACTCGGAGAGTGAGTGAAAACTGCCGGGCATGGTTCTGTGTGGCTCACCTTGGAATGTTTGATCACGATAGACATGCGTGGCAATATTCTGAAACTCATCCAAAATCACCAAAAAACGACGTGTGGTCATGTCGTCTGCTTCACTACGAGCGGCATAGCGATGTGGGGCATGAGAGGCGAGTTCCCACATAAAGTAGTGCTGTCCCTTTTCTTGATGCTGCCAGAGTGATTCAACATCTCTGACCGCATGCCCAACGTCTTTATTTGTCTGGGCATAGGTACGGATTTCGTCTAGTTTTAAAGGTTCGCCTACTAGATCTGTGTCACGCTCTAAGAATGAAATGTACTGTGACATAAAGTGGCGATAATATTTGATCGCAAACTCTGGGTACCAGATGGCCTCATCCGCAATGTCGAGATAGAAGGGAACGACAGTCCCTTTTTGGCTCCATAGTTGATTAAAGATACGCTGCACAAAGGATGTCTTGCCGCTCTTACGGCGCGCCAAAATCACACGCGATTTGGAAAGCTCATCAGGAATTCTGCCTAACCATTTATCAAAACGGGCAAATTCCTTTTTTCTCCCAACCAATAAGTCTGGTCTACCAATTTTTTCTTTTAGTGGATATTGAAATTGCATAGCGATTCCTTTTCTCAAGGTTTCAGAGTCATTGACTGTCATTCAGTCATCCCTAGAGTATATCACAACGAATTGAGGTTTGGAACAGATTCCATTCTCAGCCGGACAAAAATCCGTTTCTGACCCCAATCCGCTGTCGTATCCTCACCGCAAATGATAAACCGGAGCCAACCCATACACAGCCCCCGCCACACCCTCCATCCGTGCCTTCAACTGCAACGCCAAATAGAGCGAGTATAGCCGTGACTGTGCCAGATTCCCGCCGTGAAACAAGAGTGCTTCCTGCTGTGTCGGTTTCCACATGTTGCGTTGCTCACCTTCCCAAGGACCAGAGTCTTTGGTGGTGTCGGAGCCAATGCCCCAGCACTTCCCCACTTTATCGGCCACTGCTGGCGAAATCAACTGTGCGGCCCACTCGTTCATGGAACCGTAACCCGTCGCATAGACGATGAGATCGGCGGGTAGCTCTGTGCCGTCGGTGAGGATCACGCTGTTGGGCTTAATTTCGGCAAACTCGACACCACTCTTGAGTTTAATCTCACCAGAGATGATCAGGTCCGACGCACCGACATCAATGTAGTAGCCCGACCCACGTCGTAGATACTTCATGCCTAATCCCGACTCATCATCGCCATAGTCGAGCATAAAGCCTGCCGCCTCCAGCTTGGCATAGAAATCAGCATCACGTTCACGCATCACCTTGCAGTTGGCGATGCCGCCAATGTGTCGCAGCGCATAGGGTGTGGCCGCACCCATCATATCAGCGCGTTCATGTGTGATGCCCGCGGCCAACGCTTTTTCAGAATAGGCGCCACCCAAGTCTACATCCATGAGCGTTTCGGATTTGACCACCATTGTCGAGGAGCGTTGAATCATGGTCACATCTGCGCCATTTTCCCACAGGTCGGCACAGATGTCATGGGCGGAGTTGTTTGAGCCTAAGATGACACAGCGTTTGCCAGCATAGCCTTCACCGCCTTTGTGTTTGCTGGAATGGCGTAGTGTCCCCGCAAAGGTCTCTGCACCTGGAATATCGGGGATATTGGGCATCCCTGACATGCCCGTTGCCAGCACCAATTGTTTGGGGTTTAGGATGACGGTCTCCCCTTCACGCTCGACCGCCACTGTCCAGGTTTGACTGGCCTCATCATAGGCAGCATTTTTGCAGACTGTTGATGTCCAGTAATTGAGTTCCATCACCTTGGTGTACATCTCCAGCCAGTCGCCAATTTTGTCTTTGGGCGAGAAGACGGGCCAGTGGTCGGGGAAAGGGATGTAGGGCATGTGGTCATACCAAACCGGGTCGTGGAGACAGAGTGATTTGTAGCGGTTGCGCCACGAATCACCAGGTCGCGCATTTTTCTCGACAATGATCGTGGGCACATTCAACTGTTTGAGGCGCGCACCAAGCGCAATGCCGCCTTGACCACCGCCGATGATGACACAATAGGGTTGCTCTGTATAGCCAAGCGCAGCCTCTTCTTCTGCTTTACGTTCCAGCCAGCTTTTACGCTCTGCAAACGCTCCGTGTGCGACACCCATTTCACGTTGCGAACCGCGTTTCTCCTCGAATCCTTTCAGTTCTGCCAGCGTAGTCAGGATTGTCCGGCATTTTCCATCACGCAGACGTACAATGCCTTGACCGTGTCCGACCGCTGTTTCAAATCGGAACCAGCCTTCAAGCATGGAGCCAGAGACACTTTGGCGTATCGTCACATCTTCGGTTAACTGCCATCCACTCGGCTGTGTGCCGGGCAACGTTGTAGCCAACATCGCTTTGATGGCATCCTGCCCCTCCATCGTCTTGATGTTCCAGGTAAAGGCGACCAGATCACGCCAATAGCACTCATCGGCAAAGAGCGATGTGGCCGCGTCTAGGTCAGCATTCGTCAGCGCGGTGTCAAGCTGGGCAAGCCAATCTGTGACTTGTTGGTTTGGTGTGGTGTTCATATGATTCTCCTTTATATAAAATCTCCATAATCGTAGAACAGGCACCCTTGCCTGTTGTGCGATTTAATCTTCCCGAACCACCATGTCCGGCCAAATTGGGGACAGTCTGCCAGTGTGCGGTTTGCCGACATCCAGTACAGGCGACGCTGGCGTGACACCATGCTCGATTAGGACATCAAAATACGGTTCACGTGTGTCAGCCAACAGTTGAAGCAAGCGGGTACGCATGGCGGCACAGGTGTCGGGATCGCTATCAACAAGATTGGTCTGCTCATGAGGATCATTGTTCAGATCAAAGAGCAATTCATGCCCCGTCTCATAAAATGCATACTTCCACTGTTTTGTCACTAGACCACGCCAATCCAGAAAGTCCAACGTCCAGCGTGGGTTGCCCGACATTTCCAGCAATACCGCATCTGGCCCCACAAATGCCTCATCGCCGCAAATGGCCGCAGAGAAGTCTACGCCTTGGCTGTAACGCGGGACATCCGCACCCACCAGACCCAACGTTGTGGGGAATATATCCACCAGACTGAATAACAGATTCTTGCGTAATCCCTGCGCAGGAATCTGCCTCGGCCAATGAAAGATTACGGGAACACGCACCGAATGATCATGGGGATTTTCTTTGCGCTCAATCGCCCCCTGTGTGCCCATGTAATCGCCATGATCCGAGAAATAAATCGTGAGCGTGTCATCCTTAAATTCGTCCGATTGACTCAACGCCGTCATCAAGCGACCGATGTTCCAATCGAGGTTTTCAATCATGGCGTAGTAGATTGCGACATCCTCACGCATTTCTGGTGAATCGGCAAAGGTTGGTGGCATTGTCAACGAAGTGGGGTCAATGCGTTCTTTGAACTCATCCGGCGCATCGAGTGGAAAGTGGGGTGGCTCGATACTAAGGACCAAAAAGAGTGGCTCTTCTCGATCATAGTTTGCCAGATATTCAAGGGCCATCTCGGTTAAGAAGTCAGTCTGATATTTATCCATTGCACGGGGGTTGGCCTCATGTTCATGATAGTAGAAGCCGTCAAAGGGCGCGTTGTTGACCTCAAACCCATACCAATCTTGAAAGCCACCTCGGTGATACTCTGGTGTGCGATGCGGCCATCTGGTATAATCATCAGGGTTGTCACGCACCGTCGGTGGCATCTGGTCGTGGATCACACCGCAGTGCCATTTGCCAAAATAGGCGGTGTGATAGCCCTGTTCTCGTAGTGCGGTAGCAATACTCGGCGAGGTGGCCTTATAGACATCAAAGAAATATTGTACGGGACCTGCATGGGCATGTCTGCCCGAAAAGATCGTCCCGCGTGACGGTGTGCAAATAGGGCAGTTGGCATAGGCCCGCTCAAAGCTCATCCCCTCTGATGCCAGCCTATCCATATTTGGCGTCTGGACATTGACATCCCCCATATGGCTCATGGCTCCACCAAAATGTTCATCCGCTAAAATATAGAGTATGTGTGGTTTTTTCGACATAAATGTGTGGTCCTTGTATTATTGTTTCGCTGTTTTTAAGTTAGAAATGATACATAATTTTCTGGATGGACAATATGGCACTCATGATCGGGATAGGCGTTGGCAAAGGCTGCGGGCACACGTGCGTTTTTGTCACGATATTTTTTTGCCGACCATTTGCATTCAAAAGCCACAAACTGCCCTGCACTTTCTTCTAGGTAGTCTAGCTCTTGACGGTCATGGGTGCGCCAGAAATATTGATTGACCCGTCTCCGCTGATTTTTGTTATATTTGATCCGCTCTACAATCACAAAGTTTTCCCACAATGCACCGACATCTTGGCGTAAATGTAATGCATTAAAATTATTTAGCAATGCATTACGCACACCCAAATCATAAAAATAGATTTTGCGCAGTTTGCTCAACTCTTTGCGCAAATTGCGACTAAATGGTGCTAAATGGAAAATGACATAGGCATCTTCTAGCAGTGACACATACCGTGCAATTGTTATTTTATCTAACCCCAACAATCGACTTAGCTCATTGTACGATACTTCGCCACCTATCTGTAAGGCCAGTGCTTGTAACAAGCGGTGCAATTGATCTGGATTTTTTACTGTCTGGTATTCAAAGACATCACGATATAAATAACTTCCTGCGATTTCATCAATAGTCTCCGCAGGATCATCACTTGTAATCACGCCAGGATATGCACCATAGATTAGGCGATGTTCTAGTAGTCGTTGTGTTTCAATCAATCCTTCCCCTGCAAGCAATTCCTGTGTAGAGAGTGGATACAAATAGAATTCAACTTTGCGCCCTGTGAGAGGCTCCTTAATCACATTGGAAAGATCAAATGATGACGAGCCAGTTGCAATGATCTGCGTTTCAGGAAAATTATCAATAAGTAACTTTAATGTAAGACCAATGTTCTTGACTCGCTGTGCCTCATCAATCACAATCAGTGATTTGTCTCCGGTCAGCAACCGCAGTTCTGTCGATGTTTTCTCGGTTAAGGCTTGGCGAATATCTGGCTCATCACAGTTTAGATAAAGGGCATTATGTGCGTATTTTTGCATGATGGCCCGACACAATGTTGTCTTGCCAACTTGGCGCGCACCATAGATCACAATTACTTTTCCCTTGAAAAGATTCGACTCTATTTTAGGTTGAACCGCTCTTGAATACAACATATAAACACCCTCTATGATTTACTAAGAAATACATTAGTCCCCTAAGTTACCCTAAATTAGGGGATTGTACTCCCCTAATTTAGGGTAACTTAGGGGATTCCATTTGTCAAATTCTATTCAGGGTCGGTATATGTCCTAAATTTGCCCTATCATCATACCCAAAATTGCATGATTGGTGTTCATTAAAAACGGTGCTACAATTTAGCCAGTTGATCAATTCACGACCAAATCACACAGCCAAGAAAGGAGCAACAGCATGACCAATTCACCAACACGACCCAATTTTCTTGTATTCATTGTAGACCAGATGAGTGCCTTTAGTCTTGCCTGTCATGGCAATCCTGATGTGCAGACACCGAACTTAGATCGTCTAGCGGCGCAGGGCGTCAGCTTTACACGCGCTTATTGCGCCAACCCTGTCTGTTCGCCCTCACGCGCCTCGCTACATACAGGGCTGACACCACGTCAACATGGGCTACCCACCAATGGCTGTAAGCTGTCGGAGCATATCCCAACACTGCCCCAAGCCTTGGCCGAAAGCGAGTTGGCGTTGCAGTTGGCTGACCGCTTGGCTGAGATCGACCGTCTGGATGCGGTGCGATATTGTCATGCGTGAGTAAAACCGAAAATATCATTAGAAATGGCTTGCATTGGCTGAGAAAATATCGATCCAGCCAGATTGGCCCAATAATTTTAAAATGGACACGATAAGGAGCGTAGGCTAGATACCCGATAAGTGTTCATTTTAAAATTATTGGGCCAATCTGGCTGGATCGATATTTTCTCAGCCAATGCAAGCCATTTCTAATGATATTTTCGGTTTTACTCACGCATGACAATATCGCACC
>JBCCFC010000531.1:0-8799 GCA_039029935.1 Chloroflexota bacterium | reverse complement strand
GTGCGGAATTGACGATAAGTTAAGATGGATAGGTTAAAAAATAAACCAATAGTCTGATTGTGTGTCTTCTCTGAAAACAAAAAAATGTGATTATTTTCTATAATCATAAAGCGTAATTTTAAATGAAGATACAGTGGGATGATGTGGTGAAAGCCGTCAGTCCCAGGGGGAAATAATGCGAGGAATCTTAGGAAAAAAGGTTGGGATGACGCAGCTCTTTAATGATCAAGGGCAAGTTATTCCAGTCACCGTTATTGAAGCTGGGCCATGTTATGTGACTCAGGTAAAAACAACTGATACAGATGGTTATAACGCCGTGCAACTTGGATATGAAGAGGTTGCAGAGCGTAAGTTAACCAAAGGCCAAAAAGGCCATCTTCAGAAATCAAGCGCACCAACAGTTCGTCGTTTACGAGAATTCCGTTACGCTGACACGCCCAATCTAAGTTTGGGCGATGAAGTGAAAGCTGATGTCTTTTCCGAAGGCGATTATGTCGATGTTGCGGGCACCTCTAAAGGTAAAGGGTTTGCCGGTGGTGTAAAGCGACATGGTTTCGCAGGCGGACCCAAAACACATGGTCAATCAGATCGTCAACGCGCACCTGGCTCACGCGGCGCAGGCTCTACACCTGGACACACCTTCCCTGGTACAAAAGGGGCTGGACAAATGGGTAATGAGCGTGTGACGGTTCAGAACCTTGAGGTTGTTTTAGTTGATCCTGAACGCAATCTGCTGGCAGTCAAAGGAGCAATTCCTGGTGCTCGCGGTGGGTTGATTATGGTGAAAGAAGCGGTTAAGAAGCGAAAGTAACCTCCCCTTAAAATAACACAGGTAGAATGCTTGTGCTATTTTTGTTGATGGGAATGTAACGGAGAACGAACTATGTTATTGCCTATAAAAACAACGACTGGTGAGGTTGCTGGCGAAATTGATTTGAATGAGAGTGTTTTCGCTGCACCAGTCAATACATCATTAATGCACCAAACCTTGGTGCGACAACTGGCGAATGCTCGCTTAGGAACCCACAAAACCAAGACTCGTAAAGAAGTTCGTGGTGGTGGACGTAAACCTTGGCGTCAAAAGGGTACAGGCCGTGCCCGTCAGGGCTCAACACGCGCACCCAACTGGGTCGGTGGTGGTACAGTATTTGGACCACAGCCACGCAAATATACAAAAGCTCTTCCCAAGAAAATGCAACGTGCTGCCTTACGCAGTGCATTGACTGTCAAAGCCTCATCAGAACAGATTATCGTTATCGACGAATTGACAATGGACGCCCCCCGAACCAAAGACATGATTGCGATTTTAGATGCATTGGAATTGGCCGATCAACGTGTTCTGTTGGTCGATGCGACCAAAAATGTGACTGTTCAGCGTAGTGCAAACAACCTGCCCAATGTGAAGACGCTGTTGAGTGGCTATATCAACATCCGTGATCTGCTCGGCTATGATATGGTGGTTCTTTCTCAAGAAGCCATTATGCACATTGAGGATTGGCTGAGTCTAGCAGAAAATTCGTCTGAGAGCGATGAGCCAGTCATGGAAGCAGCCGAAGATGTAACGGTTGACGATGTCGCTGATACCGAAGATGCGCCAGTTGCTGTAGCTACTGCTGACGACGTTGTTGCCGAAGCCGTTGGTACGCAGGATGAGGGCGGTGAGGCCAGTGATGCTGTAGCCAGCCGTGATGATGGCGGCGCTAGTGATGGTGGGGGAGAATAAGCGATGCATGTCTATGAAGTGATTAAACGCCCTGTATTGACAGAAAAGACAATGGATATGATGGATTTTGATAATCAATATGTCTTTGAAGTTGATATGCGTGCCAATAAAATTCAAATCAAAGATGCTATCGAGACAATTTTTGATGTCTCGGTCGAGTCAATTAATATAATGGTTATGCCTGCCAAGACCCGACGACGTTGGCGACGTGTAATGACACGCAAGCCAAAATGGAAGAAAGCGGTGGCCACGCTGGTTGCGGGTGATAGAATTCAACTGTTTGATGGCGTGTAGAGAGTATAGGAGTCATTGATTATGCCTGTTAAAGTATATCGACCAACATCACCTGGCCGTCGCGGTATGAGTGTCTCGACATTTGACGAGATTACACGCAAAGACCCAGAGAAATCACTGCTTGCACCATTGCGCCGAAAAGCCGGTCGCAACAATCGTGGTGTGATTACAGTTCGCCATCGTGGTGGTGGTCATAAACGTCGTTATCGCATTATTGACTTTCGACGTGACAAGATTGGTGTATCCGGTGTCGTCGATTCCATTGAGTACGATCCAAACCGAAGTGCATACATTGCGCTGATCCAGTACGAAGATGATGAGCGACGTTATATTATCGCTCCAAATGGACTGACCGTTGGCACGACAATCATAGCTGGGCCGGATGTTGATATTCGTGTAGGGAATGCATTGCCCATTCGCTCAATTCCATTGGGTACGGTCATCCACAATATCGAGATTTATCCAGGTCGCGGCGGTCAGCTTGTGCGCAGTGCGGGCAACTCAGCACAGTTGTTGGCAAAAGAAGGTCGCATGGCACAAATACGTCTGCCTAGTGGTGAAGTACGTTTTGTAGATATGAACTGCATGGCGACTATCGGTCAGGTCTCTAACCCTGATCATGGTAACATTAAGATTGGTAAAGCAGGCCGCAAACGTTGGCTCGGACGACGACCAACGGTACGCGGTTCCGCAATGGACCCTGCCTCACATCCGCATGGTGGTGGTGAAGGTCGATCTCCGATTGGTATGGCTGGACCCAAAACACCTTGGGGTAAGCCTGCATTAGGAAAGAAAACACGTCGTAACAAACGTACAGACAAGTTGATTGTGCGTGGTCGTAAGGGACGTGGTCGATAGGATCATTTCGTTAACCGATAACAGAAATTAGGAGAATTATCTATGTCACGTTCTTTGAAAAAAGGACCATATATCGAACTTAAATTGCTAAAACGAATTGAGGATTTGAATCGTACTGGCAAACGCCAAGTGGTCAAAACATGGTCACGTTCATCTACAATTTTTCCCCAATTTGTTGGGCATACGATTGCTGTTCATGATGGTCGCCGCCACGTGCCAGTGTTTATTACTGAAAACATGGTCGGCCATAAACTAGGCGAGTTTGCACCAACTCGGTTTTTCCGTGGTCATATTAAAGCCGAAAAAGGCACTAGAAGAAGATAGAGGTAAGGGAAAACATGGAAGTTCGTGCAGTCAACAAATTTACAGGACTCAGCGCACAAAAAACGCGATGGATTGTCAACGAAGTTCGCGGTCGCCAAGCGGAAGAGGCATTGCAGATTCTTAAGTATATGCCACAGGCGGCGGCACGCGAAGTTCATAAAACCGTTAAAAGTGCGCTGGCAAATGCAACAGAAAACTTCGGTCTTGAATCCGAAGATATGTACATCACCCAAATTTTTGCTGATGAAGCACCAACCCGAAAGTGGCGAAGATTTGGCGCACGTGGCCGTTTCAAGCCATGGCTTCGCCGTTCTTCGCACATCACAGTCATCTTAGAAGAGCAATATGAGTTTGACGATGATGACGACTTTGATTTCGATGATGACGATTAATTAGAATTAAAAAGGAGGGCCGCTTGGGGCGCAAAGTACATCCAACTGGATTTCGGCTGGGCATTATTAAGGAACATAAGAGCCGCTGGTTCGCTAGCGGTCGGACGTATACGGAGCAGC
This sequence comes from Chloroflexota bacterium, assembly GCA_039029935.1. Lineage (GTDB taxonomy): Bacteria > Chloroflexota > Anaerolineae > Caldilineales > Caldilineaceae. The sequence continues at coordinate 5,088 of JBCCFC010000531.1, read as the reverse complement.
TAAAAGAAGATCGCGACATTCGAGAGATGATTTGGCGTGATATTCCGAATGCTGGTATCAGCAATATTGAAATTGAGCGTCAGCCCAATCAGGTTCATGTGATTATTGATACGGCTCGACCTGGCGTCATCATTGGCCGCAAAGGTGCAAGTGTCAATCAGCTACGAACTAATCTGCAAGATTTAACCAGTAAAAAGGTTAAGATTGATGTTCGCGAGATTTCAAAGCCAGAGTTAGATTCTCGTTTGGTTGCCGAAAGCATTGCCGAACAGCTAGAACGTCGTGTGAGTTGGCGTCGTGCCATGAAGCAGGCGGTTCAAAAGACAATGCGTTCTGGTGCAGAAGGCATTATGATCACGGCTTCGGGGCGGCTTGGTGGTGCTGATATGGGACGTATCGACAGTGTTCGCGATGGCCGAATTCCGAGACACACGTTACGGGCTGATATTGACTATGGCACAGCCGAAGCGAACACAACATTTGGTGTGACAGGCATCAAAGTGTGGATATATCGTGGTGAGGTTATGCCTGGCGAAGAATTCCATGCTCGTTTTGCTGATGAGGCTCAGTCATAGGGACTCGGATAAAGAGCTTTAGGATAGAGTCTTAGGAGAAGAAACCTAGCGGAGGAATTATTATGTTAATGCCGAGAAGAACAAAACATCGCAAGGCAATGCGAGGCCGCATGAAAGGCATGGCCCAGCGGGGCAATACGGTTACGTTTGGGATCTACGGCTTACAGGCTGTTGAGGCGCACTATATTACAAGCCGTCAAATTGAGTCGGCACGCCGTGCGATTATGCGCTACATTCGCCGTGGTGGTAAAGTTTGGATTCGTATCTTTCCGGACAAACCTTACACCAAACGCGCCGCTGAAACTCGTATGGGTTCTGGTAAGGGTAGTCTAGAATATTACGTTGCGCGGGTGAAACCTGGGCGCGTGATGTTTGAGCTTGCTGGCGTGGATGAGGCGACAGCAAGAGAAGCATTACGTCTTGCCGCACATAAACTGCCACTGCGTACTCAATTTATTATACGCGAGGATATCCCTACATCCGCATAGCGCGCTATGATATATAGCGTCGCTATTACATATGACGCGGCTATCACTAAGGGATTGAGCGGTTAAGGGGAACTGTCATGAATGCAAGTGAATTGCGAGATCGAACAAGTAGTGAACTCGCGACAATGTTAGATGAATCGTATCAAGAACTGTTCAATTTACGCTTTCAAAAATCATCTGGACAATTGAAGAACACATCACGTGTTGGCTTTGTCAAGAAACAGGTTGCTCGAATCAAGACCATCTTGCGCGAGCGCGAATTGGCAGAATTTGATGCTTAAAGGGATACAGAATGTCGAAGAATGTAAATAAGACATCAGATCAAAAAATCTATAAAACATTGATTGGGTCTGTAACAAGTGACAAGATGGATAAAACAATTGTTGTCACCGTCGAGCGTGTTACACGTCACCCACTTTATGGGAAAGTCATCAAGCTACACAAAAAGTATAAAGCCCACGATGAAGAAAATTCTGCGAGAGAGGGAGATACTGTCCGGATCAAGGAGTGTCGCCCTATGAGTAAGCAGAAACGATTTATGCTTGATGGTATTCTTGAACGCTCTGAATTTGTTGCATAGTATGATCTACTATTGCTCAAAAGGGCTATTCTATAATCAAGGATAAATCATGATTCAGTTAGAAAGTCGTCTAAAAGTTGCCGACAATACAGGGGCAAGAGAATTAGCGACCATTCAAGTTAAAGGTGGCAGTGTTCGTCGCTATGCTTCGGTAGGCGATGAGATTGTTGCAAGCGTCAAAGCGGCTGCACCCAATGGCAGTGTCAAAAAAGGTGATATTGTCCGCGCTGTAGTTGTACGTACAAAGCGGCCTTTGCGCCGAGGTGATGGTAGCTACATCCGTTTTGATGAAAATGCGGCAGTGATTATTGATGAGGGGAAGGCCCCAAGAGGTACACGCATTTTTGGACCTGTTGCACGGGAACTCCGCGAAGGTGGATACATGCGTATTGTTTCTTTAGCACCAGAGGTTCTATAGAAAAGTTGAGTGAGGTTCAGAAATGTCAAAACTTAAAATTTGTCGTGGCGATCAGGTCGAAGTCATTGCGGGCAATGACAAAGGGGAACGCGGCGAAGTTTTAAATGTAATTCGCAAAAAGAATACTGACGGATCATATGACCCCAATCGGGTGTATGTTGTAGTCTCCGGTGTGCGGATGTCGATTAAACACCAAGGGCGAACTCAAGTTAGTACACAAACAGGTCGCATTGAGCGTGAATCACCGATTCATATCAGTAATGTCATGCTTATCGGCTCGGATGATGAACCAACGCGTACTGGGTATACCGTTTCTGACAACGGTGAAAAGACCCGTGTTGATCGACGCACAGGGACACCATTGCCAAAACCGACAGAATAACGTGAACTATATCATGTCCAAGAATTGTTCTTTATAGATTGATTCTTGTCTGAATATCAAAAAAAACAAATTTTTATTTGAAGATTTGTCTTGAATTATAAGTTACCAGCCTGACCTGATACCGTACACATCGGTGTTTGCGGGCGAGGGGTTTGAATATGAGTGAAAGTAATGGGCAAGCGAGTCCGGCTCCAGTCCCACGAATGAAACAAAGATATAAAGATGAAATTCTACCTGCATTGATGAAAGAGTTTAGTTATACAAATGTCATGCAGGTTCCAAGAATCGAAAAAATCGCTGTCAATATTGGTCTTGGTGAAGCACTGCAAAACAATAAAGCGGTTGAAGCCGCAACAGGTGATTTAATGATTATGACTGGTCAGAAACCTGTTGTGACCAAGGCCCGTAAGTCGATTGCGAACTATAAATTGCGTGAAGGCGTTAATATTGGCGCAAAGGTGACGCTACGTGGCAATCGCATGTGGGACTTTTTGGATCGTCTGATCAATGTTGTTTTGCCTCGTCAACGTGACTTCCAAGGTATATCGCCAGACTCGTTTGATGGACGTGGGAACTATAGTATTGGTTTGCGCGAGCAACTAGTTTTCCCTGAAATTGATTACGATCAAATTGATAAAATTCGTGGCTTAGAAGTCACGATTGTGACGACTGCAAAAACCGATGAGGAATCTCGCCGGATGTTGGCATTAATGGAAATGCCGTTCAAGCGGTCATAGGATAAACGAGGAAAATTATGGCAAAAAAATCAATGATAGCCCGTGAAACCAAACGAAAGTATGCGGTTCGGGTTGTCAATCGCTGCCAAATGTGTGGCCGCCCACGTGCTTACATGCGCCGTTTTGGACTATGTCGTATCTGTTTTCGACATGAGGCCGCCAAAGGCAATATCCCTGGCGTTGTCAAATCAAGTTGGTAGAACAAGCGAACACATCGGTCGAAACCGTTTGGACAGTTAATATTCTGTTAACCAAACAATGGTTATTTTGTCATTCCTGCGAAGGCAGGAATCCACACCGATGAACGAAGATGGATTCCTGCCTTCGCAGGAATGACAAAATGGGGAAATTTGGGCGACAGAGTGGTGAAGTTGTTGAGGTAAAATAATGCTAAGTGATCCAATTGCGGATATGTTGACTCGAATTCGTAATGCTACCATGATTGAACATCGACAGGTGGTTATGCCTAGCTCGAAGATTAAAGCGAGTATTGCGAAAATCCTCTATCATGAAGGATTTATCGAGCGATTTGTTGTTACGGATGATAAACCGCAACCAAAGTTGATTATCGACTTAAAATACACAGGCAAAGGTGATTCTGTTATTACAGGAATGGAACGTGTGAGCAAGCCAGGTCGTCGTATATACTCTGGCTACTCAGATGTGCCTTGGGTACGGAGCGGCTTAGGCATCAATATTCTGTCTACGCCACAGGGCTTATTGACGGGACGTCAAGCACGTAAGGCGAAAGTCGGTGGCGAAATCATCTGTAATATCTGGTAGTCTGATAAGGAATTGATTATGTCTCGTGTAGGAAAAGCACCTATCCCAGTTCCAAAAAATGTGACCATCAAGGTGGAAAAGGGAAATTACGTTACAATTAAAGGGCCAAAAGGTGAGTTGACCCAAAACTTTAGCCCAGATATGGAGATCACTCAAGAAAATGGTCATCTTGAGGTAAAACGACCGACGGATTTACGCCATCACAGAGCGCAACATGGATTAACCCGTGCGCTGCTAAATAATATGGTGCTTGGCGTGTCACAAGGCTTTTCAAAGCGTCTTGAAGTACATGGTGTTGGGTATCGTGCTGAACAAAAGGGCAAGAATCTTGTGTTGCAAGTGGGCAAAAGCCACCCTGTGATGTATGAACCACCGTCAAAAGATATTTCATTTGACGTTGCCAAGGATGGTCGCAGTTTTGTGGTATCCGGTATCGACAAGTGTGCCGTTGGTGAGTTGGCGGCTGTTATCCGTAAAGAGCGACCACCAGAGCCATATAAAGGCAAAGGCATTCGCTATGAAGGCGAGTATGTGCGTTTGAAAGCTGGTAAATCGGGTAAGGCTCAATAGCAGCTAGTCCGGCAGAAATAGGAAGAGGTACACACTATGGCGAGAGAGAATCGCTCACAGGCGCGCAAACGCCGCCATGTTCGTGTGCGACGCAAAGTACACGGAACAACCGAGCGACCACGATTGAATGTCTATCGCAGTATCAATCATATCTATGCTCAGGTCATCGACGACACAGTTGGACATACATTGGTATCTGCGTCAACGTTGGATCAACAAGTACAGTCTGAAGAGTCATCGTCTCCACTGGACAATGCAAAGGTTGTCGGGCGTCTTGTTGCAGAGCGTGCAAAGGAGAAAGGCATCGAGAAGGTTGTCTTTGATCGTGGTGGCTATGCATATCATGGCAAAATTAAGGCCCTTGCGGATGCGAGCCGCGAAGCAGGGTTGGAATTTTAGAGTCAATTAGGTTGATTTTCGTCTGTAAAGCTGATGTCTGGGCGTAATCAACTATAGTATAGATAGAGAAAGAATATGGCACGAAGAGAACGTAGACGAGATCGCGAGCGTGAAGATCGCGAAGAACTAGATGAACGTGTGGTTCATATTGCGCGC
>JBCCFC010000530.1:0-8810 GCA_039029935.1 Chloroflexota bacterium | reverse complement strand
TACTGTGGTTGGGGTGAAAACAAATAGTTTGGATGGCAGCGAAGTCAATGAACCATGTGTGATGATTGATTGTATACAAATTGCATCTATAAAGAATTTTTTGTATATCGTATTCCGTAGCGTTCTTATGGATGAGCGATAAAACCAAAATGGAGCGAAGTCATGTGTATTTTTCCATCTTTCAATATGTTCTCGCATATGACGCTCCACCGTATATGAAATCTGCTATGCAAGCATTCAGTGACTGGCATTGTGAAGAATTGTTTGGATAGTACGTAATTCAACATGACGTGCCCACGCGCAATCTTGGTTTTGTAGAGGTGAATTTTTCGCAATTGCGGGAAACTCATTTTATAGATATACTTCACGCAAGATTGTGAAAACGATGCCATGACTTTAGCATCAAATTGTTTGCGAAATATATTCAGTTTATCGGTGGCTCAGGGACTTGTTAGGCCATTGCTTTAGCAGAGGAGATAGTTATGAACAACGGTATAGAAAAACAACAACTAAAACAGCGGCTACAGGACCTGTTTGGTGACGATGCACACAGCGAGACCCCATTGGCCCAGAGTGGTGCTGGTGTGCGCTTTACAGGTATTGACCTATACGACCCATTGAATGAGGATCAAGCGGCCTTTCTACTCGACGCGTTGAGCCAGTTCCGCATTGTCTGCATCGCAGGCCAAGACCTCACTCGGTTTTCCCTTGCGCACTTTGAGCGTTTCGCCAACCATTGGGGCGCATTGATTCCACATCCCAACAATTTCATGCGTGGAGGCAAACCAGCACAACAGGATGGCGCCAGTGATGGAGCCATCGAAATCATTCCCTATGCAAAGCGACGGGTGGCCGCAGCCGACCTGACTTTCCCTGGACAATTGCAGTGCCTCCCCCACGAGTCGCCTGCTGTCCTGCTTACCTCCAATTTTTCGGGACCAGTGAGTACAGAGGAACCTCGTGTCAGTAGCGGTGGCTCATGGCATACGGATATCGAGTATGAACCGTTGCCGATTTATGTGTCGATGTTTCTTACCCATAAGATGCCGGAAGCACGTGACGCGTCAAGTGGGACGTGGGTCCCACCGCAAGAGAGCGATGACCCCAAACCCTATTACGAAGACTCTGATGATGAACTAATGCGCCTACGTAAACAGATGCCACTCAATGGTGAGACCGCCTATGCCGATACAGCGGCAGCGTTTGCGGCTTTGCCAGAGGCAGAGCAGGCGGAACTAGAGGGTATTCAACTGCGACGGCGACTGAACGAAAGCGACGAAGGGTGGCTTGCGCCGCTGGTGCGCACCAATCCGCGCTCAGGCATCAAGTCTTTCCACAGCCCGATTTGGGCATCGCGACCACGAGTACGACCCGCAGTCGAAGTCGATGGCATGACAATGGAGGAATCACGTGTGTTCTTGGATCGGTTAGAAGCGCATGTCCTCCAACCACAATTCCGCTATGACCATCTGCATGTACCCGGCGACGTGACGCTCTGGGATAACTACATGACGCTGCACAACGCACCGCCGATGAAGTTCAACATCAACACAATCGACGATGCGCGCTTGCTCTATCGCTTGAGCTGTAAGGGCGAACCATCGCTGACCCTGCCACGACAGGACCCACCGGAGTGGCTCGCCGCCCATGTCGCTGGTAGCTACTCGACACCGCAGGAGATATTGGATGTGTAGGCTGTGGGTACTGTATGGATTGTCGTTCGGGATATGCGGCGTTCTGTGATGATGAAAGAGGTGCCTTTGGATGGACACGCGATGGGTCACTGGCTGATTATATGCTGGCAGAGGCACGTGATTGCTTGCCCCTGCCAGATGAAATCTCTTTTGCCGTAGCCACCCAACTGGCCTGTACAGCGGGCACGTCCTTTTCTGCACTCCGCAAAATTCTGGCGCACTCCGACGACACACAGGTGGTCTTTGGTTTGGGTCCAGTTGGATTATCGGGTCTGTTACTTGGCATGGGGATGGGCTATCGCGGCATTGGAGTTGACGTCCATCCTTATCGCCTTGACCTTGCCAAGAAGGTCGGCCAGGGCGTTGTCATTGATGGGCGTTTCCACCCTTACCCTGCCAATTCTCCAATTCTTTTCTTGACATACTGTAAGGCTTGGTAGATACGATGAATCTCTGTTGCTCCATTAAGCCCAGGGTGATCGGCATACTCTTTTCCATCAAGTACAACAAAATGCCAATAACGACCAATGATGTAGACGCCATAGAGTGGATTCTCGTCTTGGTTGATTAATTGGGCAGCAACCATAGATATCACGAGTTGTCCCAGTGGGTCATGCTTTGATTCATATTGTTTTTTATATTCATGCAAAAAGAATATGGGCTTTTCAGGGACACGTTTTCCATTTGCCAATACAAAATCAACAACACCGGACAGTGTCTCATTCCCAACAGGAGCGGAAATTGTGCGAGTGTAAAATGTTTTTAAAGACGTGCTTCGATAATCTATCAAATCTATCAAAGGACCAACAAAATTCATCATCAATTCAACCTCATTCCAAGAGTAGCCTTCTGTTGCGTTCAAAGTACGCAACGTTTGCAATTTTTGATGATGAGACTCTGGGGTTTCAATAGCATAAGATAGCCATGTTGCCAACTTTTCGCTATCCACATCCTGAATCAATTCAAATTCTTTTTCAACCTCGTCAATTGTCCATTGTGAAAATGATTTCATAACTACCTCCGAATACAGAGAATATGTTTGATGTATCGACTCAATATACTGAGCCAGACCTTCGGGTGGTGCGCATCAAGTTTCACTGATACACACAGATTTTGTGGGCATCTCCCGAAGGTCTTAATCGCAAGCTATGCCCTCTCACAGTATACACGATGATTCTCTGTATGATAGCTGACTTTCTCACTTTTCTCAAGCATGATAGCTGGAGTCGAATCGTAGAGATTAATGACCAACGCAAACTACAGACGGTACGCATTAATCAACGTCTGTGGAATCTCAATCCCCATACCAGCACACGTTGGCATCTGAATCGCACCCTCCACAACCGGATGCCCCAATTCCTGAATTTCCAGACGCAATGGCGAGTCAAACACTTCCGCTGGCGCAAACTCCACATAGGGCGTGATGGGCGAATAGAGGGCGAAGTGAACCGTCGATGCCCCCAATATCTGTGTTGACCAGTTGCCAGGAATGACCAACACACCACGACTTTGGGCAATCTCCACGATGCGCTTGGCCTCGGTGATGCCGCCACAGGTGTTCATGTAGGGCTGGACAACACTGACTTTCCCATAGTCCATCATGTGTTGAAGCTCCCAGCGACTGACGGCATGTTCGCCCATTGCTAGGGGAATATGGGTGCTTTCGGCCAGCCGAGCGTAGGGCGTGAAGCTGTCTATAGGGAAAGGCGTTTCAAAGAAATAGATGTCCAGTTCTTCGAGGACACGACAAATACGCTGGCAGGCTTGCACATCATTAAAGCGATAGCCTACATCCACCGCCAGCATCACATCTGGCCCCAAGGCTTCTCTTGCACGGGTTGCCAGTTTGATAATGTTCTCAACCGAAGACATCATCGGCTCGACTTTGAATGCACGATAGCCCTTGTCTCTGAGACGCAATACCCGCTCGACCTGGCTTTCGATCATCGCGTCATTGTCCCACTGTTCAGAGACGATGGTGCAGTACGGCACGACTTCAATGACAGGGTTGGATTCGGGTGTCTGAAAGTACCCACGCTGCGCGCCACCCAACAGTTTGTACACGGGCTGATTCAACTGCTTGCCATAGAGGTCCCAGACCGCAATATCCAACGCACCCAGACACATCAATGCCCAGCCACGACGGTTATAATGCAGGATACTATCATAGAGCTTCTGCCAGAGCCGTTCAGGATGGGTGAGTTCTTCACCAATCAGTAACCGCCCCAGAAAGGAGTCCTTGCCATGCATCACGGCCAAGGCCACACCCGGCGGTACACGAAACGATTCGGCAAACCCAACCAGTCCTTCGTCTGTCAACATACGGATAACCGCCAGCGGTTCAACACCGCCCTTGTCGGGATTGACATCGAGGCCATCGCCAATAATATCAACACAAATATCGGTAATTTTCATACAGGCCATGTCCAATCAACCAGATCATCGCTCCACGCAATGCCAAGGCTGGCGGCACCATGTGTCTCTGGCAAGTCGCATGTTGATACATCAACAGAGCCATGAAAGAACATAAGGTACTTGCCCACAGTCGGCTCATCACGCAAGTCCAGCACATGCCCCGCCGTAATCCGTCCTTGCGCCCATATCCATTCGGCTTGCCCCAATGTGTAGAAGGCCACATCACGCCACGTCTGTAAATCGGTGCTCCGTTTCATACCAATGCCATTTTTTGGCGAGTGAATCAACACATACTCATCACCATCCACCAATACACAAGCATTTTCACCCGCACCCACACGGCCAAAATAGGTCCATGTGTCGAGGTCCGTGCTGTAGGAGATGCTGGCCCCATTCTGTTTATAAAAACACCACCACTTCTCTGGATTGTCCATATCCTGCACCAAATACGGGTCGATCATGCGCCCCATCTCCGCAACTGGCACATCCGGCCCTTTCACCATCATCATCTTGGGCGCAGACCAGTTAACCAAATCACTGCTGGTCATCGTCCAAAGCCGCGAACTCTGGTCCCCCGTTGTCTCTTGGCGCGGGGTTGGATACGTTTGCAAACAAAGCACCCATTGACCGTCATACCAGATGATGTTGCCCGGGCTGGAATAGTTCAAGCTCAGATTTTTCTCCGTCAGGATTTTTGGCTCAGACCACTTGACCAAATCGCGGCTCTCTGTAACGGCCAAATGCCAGTAATAGCTGTCCCCCTCCCGTGTACAAAGCGTATGAAAGACACGGAACACCCCGTCATGGTAGTGTGCCGCCGGGTCACGATAGCCTATGGTGGGTGTGCCTTGGTGAATTATGGGGGTGGTGATGGCGTTGAAGTTTATGTTGGATGATGTCATCGTTTGAATCTCCGTCATTGATGTTTATTTGGTCGTGTCTATTGGTTGATAGGCGGGTCAGTCTAGCACCGATTGAGCCTCGTGTCAACGGGTAAAAATGCGTCGAGTGCGTCTTATATTTGGGTCAAAAGAATTGTGGGATGTACCTGTTCCAGAGAATGGTGAACACCCATAACGGTGGCAACAGAGTTGATGGTGTGGGACCTTTGGGAGGTCGGTTTATGTGCGTTCGCCGCGCGCAAATACCACCGCACCGACCTCCCGAAGGTCCCGCGCACGAGCCTCTCATAACGATGCAACGCCCCACCGAATCGTGTTCATGAAGAACACCGGTTTGTCACACTTTTAGGCGTGCAACCTATAGTTCCTGCAAATGTGGGATGCGTTCAATGTATTATTTGGTCGTCTGATCGTCTGGAATGCTCTTGACAAAGTAATGCGGCTTGCGTAAAATCATGAGAGGGCTAAAATTTTTGACCGAGCCAAACAGCCCGCTGTTATCGGTTATTTTTGAAAATATTAAAACAATCAAATGGATAAGTGTCTTGCATGAAACCACCTCGTGAATTAGTCAAACAATTTGCCAAAGGAAATGGTGCTCTTTTTGTGGGCCCGGACCTGTCTACGCTGGCGGGTTTGCCCGATATGAACCAGATTACCAAGCAATTTGCGCGCGAGTTGGGTTGCCCGCCCCATACGCCCGCCATCGAGATCGCACAGTTTTATGCGGACGAATATGGAGAGCGCGCACTTTTAGAGGAATTGCAGGAGCAATTGGAGACAACCTCGCTGGACCTACCTGCGTTTTACCCTGCCTTGTTAAACCTGCCCGTCAACCACATCTTTACGACCAACTATGATGATTTGCTGGAACAGGCATTGCGCACCCAAAAACGCCCATTTGATGTCTCGCGGCAAACCACCGATGTCGGCTTTTGGTCAGCGGATCGGGTACATCTTGTCAAACTGCATGGCGATTTTACGCAGCGAGAAAGCATGGTGGTCACGAGTCAGCACTATGATGCCTATGCCGAGCGACATCGGGCAGTCACCCGTATTCTACAGAGTATCCTCCATACGAAGACCGTTCTCTTTGTTGGCTATCAGGGCGATGCTCCCAACTTAACGCAGCTTTTGACATTGGCGCGCAATGAATCCGAAAATCTAGGCCGCAATGCCTATGCAGTTCTGATGGATGCGGATGAATGGACAATCAAACGCTTAAAACGGCATCAAATCACTGTCATCAATTTAGAGCGTGGCTTCAACTTCTTGGGATTTCAGCAAAATGACTATAGCACCAAGTTGACACAGTGGCTTGAAGAGTTTGCCAAAGAAGTCCAGGCATTGAAGGGTGATGACAGCCCGAAAGACGTCAGCGGCACCGTCAAGCTACCCTCTGTGCCCTATAAATTCTTAGACTATTTTGAGCAGACCGATGCGCCCATCTTTCACGGACGCACCCACGAAACCGAGCGACTGATTGACCTGATGCTGACATCGCGGTTGAGCATTCTCTATGGTGAGTCGGGCAGCGGCAAAACGTCGCTGCTCAAAGCCGCCGTCCTCCCCCATGCCCGTCTGGATGACTATCAGATTGCCTATGCGCGACCACTCTCGGATACGCTTGATGAAATCCGTGTTGCCATCAACGAGGCTCTCGCCGCCAGTGCGTCCAGCCAACCAGATGATATGCGGGATAAGATGACGGGGGAAGGTTCAGATGTGCCATTGATGCAGTTTATCCGCACACGGTTACCGCCAGACCAGAAACTGATCTTGGTGCTGGATCAATTTGAAGAATTCTTTATCCGCCAAGGTAAGGCCAACCAGCGGCACTTCATCCAACAACTGGCGACCGTCCTCGCACAGACACAAGTGGACATCCGTTGCCTCATCGCCCTGCGCAGCGATTATCTGGACCAGCTTGATGTGATGGAAGAGACGCTGGGCAGAGACCCCCTGAGCAACCGCATGAGGCTCTATAATTTGGGTGCGCCCAGTGCCAGTGCCGCCATTGCCGAACCCGCCAAAGCATTTCACATTCCGCTAGAATCAGCCTTGCTTGACCAACTGATTGATGACCTCCAACAGAATGATATTGCCCCCGCCCAATTGCAAATTGTCTGTCATGAACTGTGGCAAGATTGGCAAGCACAGGCGAAACCCGCCGAGGGGCTGACCCTGCGCCGTTATCGGGATTTGGGGGAGACCACGTCACTGCTCACGGGCTATCTGGATCGCGTGATTGATGACATCAAAGACGACCCCGTGCGTCAAGCCATTGACCTGCATTTGACAGCAGATACAGCGGCTGATGCAACCCAGACCGTCCTCAAAAGCATGATCAGTGCCGAACAGACCAAAATTGCGGTCAGCAGACGCGAGATGACACAAAACGAACTGGTGCGTCGGCTCAAATTACCGGAGCGGGAAGTTGCCAAAATTATCAGGTATCTACAGAACCACCGCATCATCCGGCGTTTGCCCGATAGCAGGCAATATGAGTTGGCGCATGAGGTCATGATTGAAAAGGTGTGGGCGTAGGTCAGTGATGACGAACGTCTTCTGCTGGACCTGCGTGGTCTGCTTGCCCGCGCCACCAATGACTATCGTCGTTTTGGGACGCTGTTGCCATATGATCACTTGGTGTGGATCACCGACAATGCCAGCACCATCTCACCCAACCCAAAGACCCTTGAGTTGTTGCTACGCAGTGCGATTGTGGAAAAGGTGGATGCCAGCATCTGGGCCAGCCAAATGGACGCCAACGCGTGTGTCGAACTGCTTGCAGGGTTCATCGAGACCGCGACCCCCATTCAGTTGCCCACTATCGCACTTGCCCTTGGTGAAACCAAATCACCTAAAGCCATCCGTTACTTAGCACCCTTGCTTAGTCATACTCGCCAGGATGTGCAACGTGCGGCCATTGATGGGCTAGTAATGATCGAACACTCGTCGGTGATACCGCCACTCTACCAAGCCGTTAGGAATGAGCGAAAGCTTAATCGCGCAACCCCTATTATTCAAGCCTTTGAAACAATCCGCACAGAGGAAGCTATCCATATGTTGGTGTTGTTGGCGGCGGAACATACCAACCCCCATGTTCGCGGTCGCGCCCACGCAGTACTCGCAACATTGAACCATCCACAAAGTCTAGGCTTGATTCTTTCCCAATTAAGCAATCGAGATGCTACCATACAGCGAGATTCTATTTCGCTTTTGAGCCAAATTTTTCAAAAAGACCCAACACAATTTGTATCTAGTATGAAGCATTCAGAGAAGGGTGCCCATCTTTGGACTATTGATATACTACAACAACTGAATATTGATGATAAACAAATATTTGATCTCCTCGTACTTGTATTAAACGATGGAGTTTTTCAAGCACGCAGTGCCGCCGCTACTATGATTGGGCAACTAAATATAGAAAATAGCACTAAGGTTACGCCACTCATTTCAGCCTTACAGGATAAAAATGCCGCCGTGCGCCAAAAGGCGGCCATTGCTATCGGACATTTGAAGATAGAAGATGAACGTTTGGTTACTCCGCTCATTTCAGCCTTACAGGATAAAAACGCCACCGTGCGTCAACATGCTGCCACTGCTATTGGAAATTTGAATATCACAGATGAACGTTGGGTTGCGCCACTCATTTCAGCCTTGCAGGATGGAAACGCCCATGTTCGTCAAAATGCGGCCAGTGCTCTCGCAAATTGGACTGTCAGGGATGAACAGATGGTTGCGCCACTCATTTCGGCCTTGCAGGATGGAAACGCCACTGTGCGTAAAAAAGCTG
>JBCCFC010000529.1:0-8827 GCA_039029935.1 Chloroflexota bacterium | reverse complement strand
TCTGCATGATGTCAAAGAAGAGATAGACTTCGGGGGCTTCGAGGTAGTTGCCCCAGATGATAAAGGTGGCGTCAAATTCGGGGCTGCGACCCAGTGCCATTGCTTTTTCGCTGCCACCCTCCTCTTCGATAAACATGGGCAGGCGTTCGATACGAATCTCAGGGTGGTCGGCTAGGTTTTTGCGCATGGTGGAGACAAGCCGTTGTGACACATCATCGGGGTCATCATTCTCACAATTGGGGTTCTTGGCACAGCCGGGTACAAGAATATCGGCCACCAGCACCAGCGTTTCGCCTTCGGCGCGCGGTGGAAAGAGTGTAGGTGTTGGTGTAGGTGTTGGTGTAGGCGTCAGTGTTGGAAGCTGCGTCGGTGTTGGAAGCTGCGTCGGTGTTGGTGTAGGCGTTGGTGTGGCACTGAGGGTCAGGCGAATCTCTTTGATTTTATTTTGTAGTGTATACTCGTCGCTGTAAGTGGCGTAGTTGTCGGCCTCGACAAAGACCTTGATTTTTGGCAGCTCCTCGGCACAGGGCAACTCAGAATCATAGTAACCTTCGGACGTTGTGTAACCTGCCGCGTGGTACAGCCCATACTCAACCCGTATTTTGGCATCGGCAAGCTGCGTCTTGGTCGCCTCATCCAGCACAGAAATGACATACGAGCAGAATTGGGTGGCGGTGGAGACGAGATAGATGGTTTTGCGCTCGTCTTGCAAGGTAAACTCCGTGTAATAGGGTTGATAGTCCTCGGCCTCAATGCGCAGACGATAGCGAGGTGCCGTTTCATCACACCGGAATTCTCCGCGATAGCGTCCTTCGCTGTCCGTATAGTTGCGATCATTGTCAAGCTGACGGTCCAGCGTAATTTTTGCTTTGACGATGGGTGCATCGGTGTCGATATCACGCACCTCGACCGCGTATTCGCAAACACCTTCCTCGTTGGGTTCAGTGATAGGCGCGGGTGTGGATTCAGCGATGGTTGATTGCATGACAGGCACAGGTGTGGGCAAGGTGCAGGCAGTCAACAGCCAGAGTAGGCTGAGGCACAGGACATAGACTGATTTGGTGATGGTGTTTGGTGTTTTCTCTATGGTCAACATAAAATTATTTCTGTGAATATGAGTTTGAAAACTGTATTTGTACTACAACGGGACCCAAAGGGTTCCCCGGGAAGGAACGGATTTTTGTACGCGCTGAGACCAAAATCCGTTCCCCATCCCAAATCCGCTGTAGTATATATAGGTATATGCCAAAACAAATATCCGCGTTGCATCCGTATCCGCGTTTTTTTACGCGGATACGGATACAACACGGATAGTTGCACTCATGTGAGTCAGCGGCAACAAGTATGGCTATTGTACCATAGATTCGCTCACTGTCATCTACACCAAATCTCTATGTTTTTGCCGTGAGGGAAACTGTTCCTCCCCCAAACTGGGGGAGGCTAGGAGGGGGTGTCCTATTTCCGCAACACGGGCAAATAGACCGTCCATACACTCGGCTGTTGATTGACCGTTCCCATATCCATCAGCGGATGAGTCCCATCTGCCATCACCATCTCCAGCACATAATGATGGTCGGCATCCACATCACTCATCATATCCTCATAGCGATAATCGGCCCCTGTCGATGACCCCTGTGCCAGAATGATATCTTCGTCGCTGGTCAGGCGCACAGGATCGCCCCCCGCCTCATCCAAGCGCAACACATGGAAGCCAACGATGTCGTTCTCATTGACCGTAGACCACGATAGCACGACAACGTCATCCCCGTCTATATTTTCAACGCTGACATCGCGACTGCTCAACACGACATTGGTCGGTGCATAGATGCGCACAGTATCCGTGACAGTGTGTGTCATCACCTGTGCTGTGTTGACGGTCCAGGTATTGGGCAGTGCGGTTGTGTCCAATGCCGCCGCAAACTCAACCACCACGTCCCATACATCGCCCGAACCAAAGTCTGCCCCAAAGCCGTTCGGTGCATTCTGTGTCAAATCGCTCCACACAATTTGGCCGCTGTCCGCAGTGCCATCCGAGCTTGGCGATGTACTCAGACCGATATAGGTTAAGTAGGCATTGCTGTAGGTATCGGTCAATGGCAAGGTGGTGATGATGGCGCTGCCTGTATTGGTGATGCGGATGGTAAAGCTGATGGTTTGGCCGGGGATCACCGGGTCGGGTGTGTTGAGCATTTTCTCCACCGCAACCGAAACCGATAGTGTCTCGGTGATAAAGCCAAAGTCAAAGGTGTGGTCGTTGTGACCTGCATCGCCTGTCGTCACGTTGATGACAGCAAAACCCGCTATGCTCTGGGTGGCGTCGGAATCGACGCTATCCGAAATGGTTGTGTTTGTGGTGACAACATTGGCCGATGTCAGTGTATAGGTGCTAACCTGGCTCTGGCTGAGGTCGATGGTGAGCGTATATGCGCTGTTGGGATGCACGTTGAAATAGTACTCACCCTGTGCATCGGTAACGGTATCCGTGAAGACACCGCTGCTGTCAGTCAGTCGCACAGTGACGCCTTGAATGGGCGACTCGCTGGGGTCTTGGACACCATCCTCGTCACCATCAACCCAGACATAGTTGCCGATTTCGAGTGGGGCAGGCGCACAGATAGCCTCTGGCTCACCCAATCCACTACCCTTGCCAAAGCTCTCAATGCTATTGGTGTTGGGCGTAATCTGGTAGCCATGATTGTTGTCGGCGTCGGCATCGACGCGCAGAACGTTATTCCCTGTCAATGTGCTAAAGCGTTGTACCCCTTCGTGGTAGGTCTGACGACCGGGGTCCACCAGCGTACTCATGACTTCACCGTTACCAGAGACGATGAGCAGACCACCATGAATGATTTCAGCATGATTGGGGTCAAAGCTGTTGCTGGCGAGCGCATAGTAATCCTCATCGTACCACTCACCCATGCCGCTATAACCATCGGTCGAGGAATCGCTAAAGGTATGGTTGGGTCGTGTCGATGTGCTGTCATCATCCAGTACGGTGGCATTGGTGTCATGCCCAACAACACTACAGCCAGTACCACCCTCCATCACATACACGCCGTTGACCAGACAGGCGTGGAGCATATCCCCCGGTGAGTTCACACGGTTGTTGAGGTCACTGCTGGTCCCCGACACTGGTTGGCGGTTGCGTGCATGGACCTGATGCCCATAACGGTCGAGCAGCCCCAGCACCATGTCACCATTGTCGGCAAACTCAATCTGCGACAGCACGGGCTGCGGATAGACATCACGCTGATAGGATGTGCTGTCATTGGGGTCTTGGTAGGTGTCATAGACATCGTTTTCATCAGTCCAAGGTCGCCATTCGCCCACCGAGTTGTGTGTATCATCCTCACGCTCGTAGTTGAGGTCAAACTGCAAGACTGTGTTAAAGCCAGCGGTCGGTGTAGCCGGGTCAAAGCTCAGGACATAGGCCATGAGCAGGCCATCAGGGGCAGGGTCCATCGTGTCGATGACCTCCGTGCCGCTTTCCGCATCCACATAGCTGCTGCCATCACAGACACCACCCAGATAGCCCATGCCATCGCTGAACGTGAGTGCCCAAGGGCGGAATGTACCTGTGTTACAGGTTGGATAGTTGGCCGTGACATCATACTCTGTCACCAAGCCAGACGGTGCTGCACCATCAACGGCAAGGCTGGCTGGATTGGTGGCATCCACACGGATCAACGTGCGGCTATTGAGATTGACCACCCAGAGGTAATCATCATCTTCGCTCATGGCGGCGTCACCATAGCTGACTGTGCCGATTTTGTCATAGGCATCCAGGTCGATGTTGGGTGTGGCCTTGCTGTCGGGCAATTCATAGTCGCTGGCAATACCCGTGTTGCCGCCCGTCGATTCACAGCCACCACCGCGACAGATGCTGCCGAGCGCAATGCCATTGACGCCTTCGAGCGTGAAGTAGCCGTCATAGGTCGGCGTGGCAGGGTTGGTGTAGTCCATGATGTAGACGGCACTTTCACCCCCCAACCCATAGCCGACATGTCGTTTGGCAAGGGCCGCCATGTAGACTTTGTTGGCTGCTGACTGATCAGACCTTGACTGGTTGGCTGTTCCCCAAACTGCACCAACCGTCTGCACGGCAAAGTCCTTTTGCGGGTCGCCTGTACCAGTGTCCGTGTAGTTGAACGAGACCACGCCCGGATTCACAGAGGCGTCATTGCTAAGGTCGCCCGTGCCATTTTCATAACAAGCGATGACAACTTCAGGGTTGGGGCTATCACAATACCGCGCTGGATTCTGTACAGCCAAGTTTGCATTACAGGTGATCGCATCGTGGAACTGCACAGTCGTGCCGCTATTATTGCCATGCACACCGCTCTGCATCCAGCTCGGCAACCCACTAAATTCAACACGAATATGCGTTTCCGTTGCAAAGAGACTATCAAACCGATAGCTGCCATCGGGGTTCACGGTGGTGGTGAAACTGTTGCCATCATCGTCATAGACCGTGACCGTCACATCGGTAAACCCTGGTTCGTTGCTGTCGTGTACACCATCGCCATCATAGTCACGCCACACATGGCCGCCAAAATCATTGGTCGCACACACCTCGGCAAAGCCAAAGTCAACGGTCATGTTGCCGCTGGCATCATCACCATCAACCGTCTGCGTTGGCTCACTCCCCGCTTGCACGGTCACGGGGCTGCTCGTCACGTCAAACCCTGTGTTGCTGCCCGGCCCATTGTCATCGTTATCAACGTCATTATCGGGGTCGCCCGCATCAATAAAGCTACTTTTGAAGCTCCGCAATGGGTTGCCGTTGCCAAAGTTGCTGCTGGGGATGCGCACGCTGTAGTCACCAGACGGCAGTGAATCGCCACTGTTGTCTATGGTGAACAGGTAGTAGCCACCGTTGGCCGTTGTCGTGGTCGAAATAACGCTGCTGCCGTTGTCGAGTAGCTCGACCGTCACACCGTCGAGGCCATAGCTATTTTCAAAGCCATCAACGACACCATTGTCATTGGCATCATACCAAACGCGGTTGCCGATGCGAACCGGACAAACTTCATTGTCACGACCCTGCAATGTCCCATAGAGTGTCGAGTATGTATGTCGCCCATTCACCCCCACATTGGGATAGACAATCTGAATCTCGGTCAGCAGTACATCCGGCGTCAGAATCGCAAAGCTGCGGTGGTCGCCCGCACCGTCGTTGGTGTCGATTGATGTGATGGTGGCGTTGGTGGCGTTCCAGATGCCAGGCTCGGCCACATTACCCGGTGTACTGCCATCCCAATCGCTCATGTCGCCACTGACATAACGCCAGCCGCTAAAGTCGGTGACAGCGTTCCCATCGCCATCCGTTGCCGATATATACAGCACATCATCTTCATCAATATCGAGCATGATGAGGTCAAAGTTGCCCATTGGCCCCGTAAACGTATAGGTGGCCGTGATTGTGCCGCTGTTTGGCTCGATAAACAGGCCATCCGCCTGACCGCTGCCATAGCCCTGCGTCAGCCAAAACGGTGTTTTTGTGCCAGAGTCAATGGCCGAGGTATCACGCTTATGGGTTCCCGCTGTTTTTTCAAGCGCAATCGTCACGCTGCCATGCCCCGGCAGCGAAAGGTTGGGATAGCTAAACGAACCCGTGCCCGTTTGATCCGCGGTCGGAATGGAACTCATATCCAAGAATCCAGACCCCGTACTCTCCACACAGTAGTTGTTGCGATAGGGTGTAAAGGCAAAGTCAATCGTATAGTTGTCCCTCGTGCCAACAGTGACAACTGTTCCCGTGGAGTTGTGGTTTTGATTATCCCCCGTATCAGGATCGTTGTCCGTCTGGTGTAGCACGTCGCTTTGTACATAGCCATCCGGTGTGGGCAGATAGACGGTGTAGGTCGCATTGGCGGGAACGGTGATAGTATAGTAGCCGTTGCTGTCGGTGTTTGTGGTGTATGGCGTGCCATCGGCGGCGACCGCTGTCACAGTGATGCCGACAGCGGCTGTGATGTTGCCCGTGCCTGCATTGCCATCGCCATCATCCTCGATCCACACACGGTTGCCGATTGCCAAGGGCGCAAAGCCAAAGTCAAGCGTGTGGTTATTTGCGCCCGCATCGCCCGTACTAAAGGCAATCACGGCGTTACCACTGCTTTCAACCGCATCACTGTCCGCCAAATCGGTTTTGTTGTCGTTGGTGATGATGCCGTTGGCGTTGCGTGTTGTCAGCCCGTTGACGGGCAATGCGCCATCACTCAGGCTGATACGCACTTCGTAGCTGGTGTTGCTCTTGACCGTGCCACTCGTCATGTTGGTGGCGCTGACACCGCCAAAGATGTAGTTCCCGTTGCCGCTGGTTGTGGTCGAGCCGACCTGCGCACCGCTGTCATCCATGTCATGCAGCGTGACAGTCACACCGTTAATGATGGCCTCATCTGGGTCTTGGATGCCGTCCTTGTCGCTATCAAGCCAGACACGGTTGCCGATTTCGATGGGCGCGGCGTTACAGTTGATCACAATGCCACCTGTCGCGCTTACCTTGTCAAAGCCCATCGTCGGGTAGTCATTGCGGTTGAAGAGCATGTAGGATCGTGTCCGTGACCCACTGGTCGTATCCATATAGATGAGGCCACCTGAGTCAAAAACATTGGCCCCACCGGGAAGCGTACCGGGTTCTGGTGATGGATCATAAACGCCCAGCACAACTTCCTCACGCCCACGCAAAATCGCAAAGCCACCGTTGCTGATTTCGGTATGATAGCTGTTGTCAAGATCAAAACTTTCGTCATGGAAGAATTCACCCCCGCCCGGACCAGAGCTAGTCCCTGCACCTGCTGTTGCCCCATTGACGCCATCATTGCCATTGCTCTCCAGTGTCCATGTGCCAGAGAGGTTACAGGCTTTGAGGATGTCGCCACCGACATTCCCGTTGACTTGTTCGGGTGGATTATAGGCACCACTGGCGAGATGTCCAAAGCGGTCGGCAATGCCCAACACCATACAGCCGTCATCCGAAAAGCCAATGTTCATCAGCCAAGGCATGGGGTAGCTGGCATTGGCCGAATCACCGTTGAGTGCAGGGCTGGTACTCAATGTCAGTTGTGTGGTGGTCCAAGGATAGAAGTTGCCGGGGGCGGTTGGTGCGAGAACGAGTACTTGTGTACGTGCGTAGTCAAATGGGATCGTCAGCAGGTTGCTCCCAAAGGTCTCGCTTACCGGGTCAAAGGCATAGACATAGCCTTCCAAATCACTCGTGTTTTGGCTCGACTCTGCCGTACAGGTCAACCCTACATAGACTTTGTCCTGATAGTATGAGAGCGCACCCGGGCGTATATTGTAGTTGAGTTCACCTACACCCGTCGACCCATGTGCCGGACATCCAGCCGGACTAGGCAAGTCAAAGGCTTCCACATCACCCGCTGTTGGTCTGCTGCCATCGCTGGGGATGTCAATTCTATAGAGGCGGCGGTCGGCGTCGGTGAGGGTGACAATATAGAGTTCTGAGCCATCTGGTGACATGGTGAGATCACCAAAGCTGTTCTTGCCCACGACATCCCAGATGTCATCCTCTTGGTAGTTATTGCCATTGGGCGAGTGATTGTCTGTGCCAGCAGGTGTCCCCGCCACCAAACTATTCAAGTTGGCAAAGGTGATGACCGTGCTGTTGGCAATTTTATAGATGGCATCCGCACCACCTGGCCCATAGGGAACATGACGCTTCATAAAGGCAGCGCTATACATGATGTCCTTGTCGTTGTCAAAGGCCAAGCCAAAGACCGACCCCACATCGGCATAGGTCGCCATCACATTCATGTAGGCTTCATTCTCGATGGTGTTGACCGCTGTCGCATCCAGTGCGGTTGTTCCCGATTCATAGGGTACTTGCACAATGGCCGCTTCATCAAGCCAATCGCTCGAAGTCGCATCAATCGGTTGTAGATAACAGACGGCTGTGAGGTCCGGTGTGTTTTGGCAGAAATCGGATGGGTCTTGCAATGCAAGGTCAACCCCCGTATCAGGGCTGGTTACAAAGACCACCGTCGTATTTGAGTTCGTGCCCGTTGCACCAGGTTCAAGATAGCTGGGTAGCCCCGTAAACTCGATGCGATAGGTGCTGGTGTCGGTCAACCCTGTGAGCGTATAGGTTCCACTGGCATTGGTTGTGGTGCTCATCGCAACCGTGTTGTTGACCGTGTAGGCGGTGACGGTGATGCCCGATACACCGGGTTCACCGCTATCGGTTGCGCCGTCGGCGTCAAAATCGCGAAAGACATTGCCGATAATCTCACCGCTGGCCTCAAGTGCAAGCGGTGGTACAGAGGCGGCTTGTACACTGGGTGTTGGTTCTATGGACGTGGCACTCAACGCATCAGTGGATGGTGCTGCTGAGGCTGGTCTGACATGTGGCATGATGGACGCCGATATGCTGCCCAACAACACCGAGATAATGAGCAACATCCGTAAGAGGATGCGTACCCATTGTGCTTTGCTTATTGCTCGATGACCGATCTGCTCCTTCATCATTTGCATCTACAGTGGACTCCTTACTCTCTGATTACGAAAAAACTTAGAAATTATAGTTAATAAGCTTGTTAGTGTTAGCAGAGTAACAGGGGTTTAAGTAAGGTACATCAGTCATATGTTGTGCAAGCTGTATGTTATTTATTTTAAAAACACATTATCTTTTTTATTGATAAACTGATAATAAATAAAAATATTGTGAAATCAGTTTTTTGTGTCGAAATTTTAACCAACTCAATAAGCACGTCGCGCCACACATGGGGAGCTTTGGGCATTTATGTAATGGTCAGACAGATATTGACCAATAGGGTAGCATCTATAGCTTGAGTTTGGCCTTGTG
>JBCCFC010000528.1:0-8861 GCA_039029935.1 Chloroflexota bacterium | reverse complement strand
TCGGCGCATATTTAAAGGTGATGATATAAATCAATGGCAGGAGCAGCAGGAGATAAAGCTGCCAATTCCGTTGAATTCGCGACCAGAGCAACATCCATTCACTCTGGTCGCGAATTCAACGGAATTGGCAGCTTTATCTCCTGCTGCTCCTGCCATTGATTTATATCATCACCTTTAAATATGCGCCGATGTATGGTGCGCAGATTGCCTTTAAAAAGTTTTCAGTGGTTAAGGGCATCTGGGACAGCCCTTGGATAGGCATGGCAAATTTTGAGCGCTTTATCAACTCGCCCAAGTTTGTGCCTGTGGTCATGAACACCATCATCATCAGCTTTTACTCGTTGATTGCGGGCTTCCCCTTGCCGATTATCCTTGCACTAAGCCTCAACCAAGTGCGTCAGCGTTTCTTCAAAAGTGCGGTCCAGATGGTGACGTATGCGCCCCACTTTATTTCTACCGTTGTGCTGGTGGGCATGATGTTTCAGTTTCTGCACCCACGTGTGGGCTTCACGGCGGTACTGGCTGACCTCATCGGTGCAGATGCGCCTAACTGGATGGGCAATAGCGCGGCCTTCCGTCATGTCTTTGTGTGGTCTGGCATCTGGCAGCATCTGGGCTTCCAGTCAATCATCTATCTCGCCGTGCTTGCCACCATCGACCCGACACTGCATGAAGCGGCGGTGGTGGATGGGGCCAACAAACTCCAGCGTATGTGGCATATTGATATTCCAGGATTGATGCCCACAGCGGTCGTCCTACTGGTGTTGAATACGGGCAATGTACTCGACGTAGCCTTTGAAAAAGTCTACCTGATGCAAAACACGCTCAACTTAAATGTGTCTGAGGTCATCGACACTTACGTCTATCGTGTTGGGCTACTCTCGCCTGTGCTGGACTTCTCCTATGCGACCGCCATTGGGTTGATGAAGGCTGTCATCGGATTGATCTTAATCTTTGCGGTCAATCGCATTGCAAACCGTATCACGGGACATGGAGTGTGGTAATGGCTGAAAATCAAGATTATCTGGGGCATATCAAAGATACGGGTATTGACCGCGGCTTCACCCTCATCAACTATACGATATTGACGTTGGTACTCATTATTGTGCTGTTACCGCTCATCTTTATCGTTAGTTCATCGTTGAGTTCACCCCAAGCGGTGATGGCGGGACGAGTACGCCTCTTGCCGGTTGATTTTAGTCTGGAAGGCTATCGCGTCGTCTTTGAACACAGCAAAGTGTGGATGGGCTTTGGCAACTCGGTCTTCTATACCATCTTTGGGACACTGTTCAATGTCTTTATGACCATCATTGCCGCCTATCCGCTCTCGCGCCAAGACTTGGTGGGGCGGAAAGTCATTATCTTTTTGTTCCTCTTCACCATGCTCTTCTCTGGCGGTCTGATTCCCACCTATTTGATTGTCCAAGGGCTAGGCTTGCTCAACACACGAGCAGCCATGATTCTGCCCACAGGCATTGGCATCTGGAACTTGCTGATTGCCATCACCTTTATCCGCACAACCATTCCCCGTGAACTGCTGGAAGCGGCACAGATGGATGGCTGTACCGACATTCGCTTTTTAATCAGCATTGTGCTTCCGCTGGCCCGACCGTTGATCGCCATTCTTGCCCTCTTCTATGCAGTCAACCACTGGAACACCTATTTTAATGCATTAATCTACCTCAAGGATCAAGCCCTGTTTCCGCTCCAAATTGTGCTGCGTGAGATTCTGATTCTCAACAGCGTTGATGCCTCCATGCTCATGGATATCGATGACATCATTGCACGTGAGGGGATGCGCGAATTGCTCAAATACTCACTGATTATGGTGGCAACGCTCCCTGTGCTGCTGCTCTATCCCTTTGTGCAAAAGCACTTTATTCGCGGCATGATGATTGGGTCAATCAAGGAATAGTTAATAGTTAATAGTGAACAGTTAATAGTTAATAGTGAAGAATGGATCGTGAGCAACACCTATTGTTGTCTTTCAACTCTTCAACCTTTCAACTTTCAACTCTTCAACTTTTTAGTAAATAAAGGGGAAAACATGTTTAGGAAAACGTATTTGCTCGTTTTGGTTGTTGTGGCGGCGTTGCTATTGGCGGCGTGTGCATCACCAGCACCTCCGGGAGGATCGGACGCTGGTGATGCGGAGGATGCAGCCCTAACACCACCGGGACAGTATCCGATTGTGGAAGCACCTGTGACGTTGCGTGTGTTGATGCGTGGTCATGCCATTGTTGAGGATTACAGCACCAATGGTTTTACCGAGTGGTATTCGGAAAAGACGGGTGTGAACTTGGAATTTGAAATTGCGCCGCCAGGCACCGAGCAGGAAAAGCTCAATTTGGTGCTGGCGAGTGGTGATTTGCCAGACATTATTGTCGGTTTTGGCGTAGACCCGTCGACACAGGCGATTTATGGTGCGCAGGGCGTCTTCTTGCCACTGAATGACTTGATTGAGTCACAAGGGACGGAAATCAAAGCGGTCTTTGAAGGCTCACCACTGGTCGAAAGCCTGATCACGGCACCGGATGGCAACATCTATAGTTTGCCCCATGTCAATGAGTGTTTCCACTGCTTCTATTCACAACGTGCGTGGATCAACCAGACGTGGCTTGATAACTTGGGCTTGTCTGTGCCAGAGACAACGGACGAGTTGTTTGATGTCCTGATGGCGTTCAAAACGGAGGATGCCAATGGCAATGGCGATCCTGATGACGAGATTCCATTTGCCGCGGCAACAACGGGCTGGAACACTAATATTGATGGGTTCTTGATGCAGCCCTTTGTGTTTAGCGAACAGTTTAACAACAATCGCTATCTGATTCTGAAAGATGGATCCATCTCACCTGCAATCACAACCGAAGGCTGGCGTGAAGGCTTGCGCTACATCAAGAAGCTCTATGACAACGGTCTGTTTGGCGAAGAGAGCTTTACACAGGAACACTCGCAGATGCGCCAGTTGGTGGAAAACGAAGAGGGCGCGCTCTTGGGTATGGCAGTGGGCGGTAGTCCCCACATTTTGGCAAGTCTGGCAGGCGACCGCTGGTATCAATATACGGGTGTACCTGCGCTGGAAGGTCCAACTGGATTGCGTCAGACAGCACAGAGTCCTTGGGGTACACGCTCTGGTGACTGTGTGATTACCTCTGCGGCCAAGTATCCAGAGGTGGCTCTCCGCTGGTGTGATGGTCTCTATGACCGCGAGGCCACGCTGCGTTCGGTCTTTGGCTATGAAGATGAGCAGTGGGAATGGGCCGAAGACGGGTCTATCGGGCTGAATGGCGAACCCGCCATCTGGCGTCGCCTCTCCACCTTTGGTGAACTGCAAAATGTTCACTGGGCACAGGTCGGTCCATCCTATCGTCCCAACCACCTACGTCTAGGTGAAGTGGCGCGACCGGAACCGGACTTAGAGGTGCTGCTCTACCGTGAAACACGCGATAAGTATCAGCCTTATGCACGACCTGTCGAGGACACGATTCCACCACTCGCATTTAGCGAAGAGCAAGCGATAGAATTGACCGACATTCGCATCTCTGTCGAGGACACAGTGGGGCTTATGGCTGCTCAATTTGTGTTGGGTCAGGCCGACTTGGATGCTGATTGGGATGGCTACGTCGAGACGCTGGAGTCGTTGGGGCTGTCACGCATGGTCGAGCTGTATCAGGAAGCCTATGATGCTAAGTATGGGCAATAGAGGTTTGTTGCGTTCCGCATAAATCCATAGCTTAACGAAGATAAAAAGCCATGCAGACAGCATATCTGTATGGCTTTTTCATTTTAACAGAGTGTAAAAAATTACCCTGTTTGACTTCCCTATTGCCCCAATGTATACTGCGCACACGCTATGAGCATCTTACGAGCTATCGGACTGGCAAATGTGGATGCGGAAGCGATCCATCCATAAATTTGCCTGTCTTGTTTTCATATAAATACAGAGGAGGGGAACACAAATGGAACATCGAAACTTTGGCAACACAGATTTGCGTTGCTCGGCGGTAGGGTTTGGCACATGGGAGATGGGTACGACGCAGTATGGCAAGATTGATATAGATGAGGCCGTTCGTGCTGTGCAGATGGCAATTGACTATGGCATCACGCTCTTTGACACAGCGGAGGTGTATGGTCCCTATACCTCGGAGGAACTGCTGGCAAAGGGGCTGGGCAATCGACGCAAGGATGTTGTGGTCGTAACCAAGGTTGGTTTTACCTATCACGACGACCCTAGTATTCGCGGCAATGCAGCGATAACAGGCCGTGACGCCTCATCAGCCTATATTACCGAGCGCACCGAAGGATGTTTACAACGGCTCAACACCGATTATGTGGACCTGATGCTGATTCATTGGCCGGACCACAAGACACCGCATGAGGAAACCATTGGTGCATTGGAAGACCTCAAAAAGGCTGGCAAAATTCGACATTATGGTGTCTCCAACTACACGGTTCCGATGATGGCAGAATGTGAAAAGCATGGTCATCTAGCCGCCAATCAAGTCGGCTATCACATGTTTGATCGCCGTATGGAAGCCGAGGTGCTACCTTATTGCCTGGAAAATGGCATTGGCTACATGGCCTATGGCAGCTTGGGTTTTGGCTTGCTGACAGGTGCATTCACACCGGAAACAACCTTTGTCGATTGGGATTGGCGCAGCAGTGGCATGGCCTTTGGGTTGCCATTGTTTGAGCGCGAAAATTTCCTCAAGGCCATCCGTGTGACCAATCGACTCAAAGAATTGGCGGCAGGGTATGACAAGTCCGTGGCACAATTGGCGATTGCGTGGCTGTTGGGCAACCCCGCTGTGACAGTTGGTTTGGTGGGCATGCGCAATGAGCATGAACTCAAAGAAAATGTGGCGGCAGCAGATTGGCGTTTGAGTGATGCGGACCAAGCCGAGATTGACCGCATTTTTGAGGAAGAGGGTGTGCCGACACATGTGAATTCGGAACAGGCGACGTAGACGGTATTCGGTGCGTCGGTATTCGGTGCGTCGGTATTCGGTGCGTCGGTATTCGGTGCGTCGGTATTCGGTGCATCGGTATCCAGTACACGGAAACCGACCTACTGACCTACCGACCTACCGACCTACCGACCTACCGACCTACCGACCACCGACCTACTGACCTACCGTTTTATTGCAATAACTGACGTTTTATCCTATACTTGAGCTATGTATTTTGAAGAATTTGCCAAACAAGCACGGCTACTGGGTATTTTTGACAGTAGTGCCGTGTTACCATTTTATGCATCGCGACAGCAGGCGCAACGTCAACTGTCGGATTGGGTGCGCGCGGGGAAGTTGTTGAAGTTGCGTCGAGGGACTTATACTTTTCTACCACCCTATGTAGGGGAACGACCACTTCGATATGTTGTTGCGAATCAATTAGTGGCGTCCTCTTATGTTAGTTTGCAGACTGCTCTATCCTATTATGCACTCATCCCGGAACATGTTGCCTCTGTAACTAATGTAACAACAGGTCGTCCAATGACATTGGTCAATGAGTTTGGGCGTTTTATGTATCGTCATATCAAACAACCTTTTTTCTTTGGGTTTCGATATAGGCAAATTTCAAATCGGCAATCGGCCTATATTGCAACACCAGAAAAAGCACTTCTTGATTTGATTTACCTTACACCGGATGGCGATAATGAAGCCTATATTCAAGAATTGAGATTGCA
Organism: Chloroflexota bacterium; assembly: GCA_039029935.1. Taxonomy (GTDB): domain Bacteria; phylum Chloroflexota; class Anaerolineae; order Caldilineales; family Caldilineaceae. The sequence goes on along the minus strand of JBCCFC010000528.1, from coordinate 3,175 downwards.
GAATTTAGATGTGCTTAATACAACGCACCTATGCTATTTGGTTGACTATGCCAATCAACCCAAACTGAAACGTGCGTTACCACATTTATTATCTATTATTAAAGAAGAAACGGAAGGATATATTACACTATGAAGCCCTATTTAGAGCAACAACTTGACGGTATTGATGATATCGATATTGGCCTCCCAATCATGCGGGAGTATTTGCAAGCCCGTATCTTAGAAGGGTTGCAACGGGCTGGTGCCTTTATCTGCTTGTCTTTTCATGGTGGGACATCATTACGCTTTTTATATCAGATTCCACGATATTCTGAAGACTTGGATTTTGCGCTAGATTTTCAGCCTGAACAATTCGACTTTTTTCAGTATTTGGAGAGTGTTCGACGGATGTTATCCAAAGAAACCTATACCGTTGAAATCCAAGCCAAGCCAAAACAACCAATTGTCCACAAAGCCCTGATTCGATTTCGTGGCCTTTTGTATGAGATGGGCTTATCGCCTCATAAAGATCAAGTCTTTGCTGTCAAGGTTGAGGTTGATACCAATCCACCCCCCCATGCTGTCTCTGAAGTGACCATCCTCAAATACGGCCCTGTGGCTCTGAGTTTGAAACATCATGATCGCGCCTCTCTGTTTGCTGGCAAATTGCAGGCGGTCCTAAACCGAACGTATACCAAAGGCCGTGATTGGTATGACCTGTGGTGGTATCTCAGCCAAGATGACTGGCCGCTGCCCAATTTTACCTACATGAACAGCGGGCTGTGTCAAGGACATTCGCTTTTGCCCGAATTAACCGAAGAGAATTGGAAACCCATTTTGCAGGAACACACAAAAAGCGTAGACTGGTCCCTTGTCATGCAAGATGTGGCTCCATTTATTATCGACATTGAAAACCAGCCTGATTTTAACAAAGACCGTTTACTGGACTTGCTTCGTTGAATTTTTATACCTAATATCCATACAAAATTTTACACAAAGGAGAAACGCTAGTGACACTAGAAAAGAGACGGATCGGCACCACCGATATCGAAGTCACATCGCTTGGCTTTGGGGGCGCACCCATCGGTGCTGCCAACCTTACCATTGAAGAGTCAAGCCGTATTGTACAGCGCGCCTATGATGGCGGTGTCCGTTACTTCGATACGGCACCGCTTTATGGCGAGGGACGCAGTGAACGGCGTATGGGCGCAGGGTTAGCCCAGCTACCGCGTGATGAAATTATTTTATCCACCAAGGTAGGCCGACTGCTGGTTCCAGCCACCGATTCGGGCGAAAGCACATTTGGTGAGTTTGAAATCGACTATGATTACAGCTATGATGCGGCACGTCGTTCATTGGAGGCCAGCTTTGAACGATTAGGGCTGGATCGCGTGGATATCCTGCTCTGTCATGACATTGATGTGTGGACACATGGCGACGCCCAACCGGGCATTTTTGACACAGCGGTCAACGGTATCTTACCAGCACTCAATGATCTGCGCGAACAAGGCGTCGTCCGTGCCATTGGGCTAGGGGTCAACGAGGCCGAGGTCTGTAGTCAAATCATGGATCGCTTTGATGTTGACTGTTTTCTGTTGGCGGGACGCTTTACGCTGTTGGAACAAGCACCGTTGGACACGTTGTTGCCCAAATGTCTGGATCAAAATGTCTCTATCATTATTGGCGGACCTTACAACTCTGGGTTGTTGGCGCGGGCTGAACGGGACCAGGCAACCTATGATTACAAGCCTGTCGATGATGAACGTTGGGCGCGGGCGCAGGCTATCCGTGAGGTTTGTGATGCACATCAAGTGGATATCCGTGCGGCGGCCCTCCAATATCCGCTACGTCATGGTGCAGTGGCTTCTGTGATTCCGGGCAGTGCCAACATGCAGGAGTTGGAGTCCAATCTGGCATTGATTGATATGTCGCTGCCGGATACACTGTGGACAGATTTGGAAGACGCTGGATTGGCAAAATCACTGGCATAAAGGTTGGAGTAACAATACATTGATGAACATTTACAAGCAATATCCATGTGTGTCCTATATGGAAGAGGCAGCGGTGCGTCGCTTGCCAGGGTTTGCCCGTGATTATCTGGTCAACGGCCTGAGTGATGGCGTTGCTGTTGAGAAAAATCGGCAATCGTTGAAGGATGTGCAGTTGATGCCGCGCTATCTTCACGAGGCAGATCAGCCAAACATCCGCACGACGTTTATGGGGCGAGACTATGATGCACCGTTTGGGGTTGCGCCGTTGGGACTATCGGGCTTGGTCTGGCCGCATTCAGAGCGTATTTTGGGGGCAGCGGCCAAAGCACATAACGTCCCATACACGCTGAGTACGGTGGCAACGATTTCGCTGGAAGAGTCGCGTAAAATTGCTGGCGACAATGCATGGTTTCAACTCTACACGCCACAGGAAACAGAGGTGAGGGACGATATCTTCCGTCGTTGTTCAGAGGCTGGCTATGAGACGATTATGGTGACAGTGGATGTCCCCTTCAAAACGCGGCGTAATCATGATATCCGCAACGGATTGTCGGTTCCGCCTCGGTTTAATGTGCGTACAGTGGCGCAGATGGTTAGCCGCCCCACATGGGCGTTGAGTATGGTGCGTCGTGGCATCCCAGAGTTTGTGAACCTCAAGCAATATCACAAGTCCGGCAAATCACAGAATATTGGCCGCAGAATCAAGGACACCGCAAAGTTTATCGAAGACCGTATGGGGATGCACGTCACAGCAGAGCGATTTACGGAGATGCGTGAGCTGTGGAAGGGGAAGCTCATTGTGAAGGGTGTGCTAAACCCAGCGGAAGCCAAAGCCTACATGGACCTTGGTGCGGATGGGCTGATTGTCTCCAATCACGGTGGGCGTCAACTGGATGCGGCACCGACAGCCGTCGAAATGCTCCCCAAAGTGCGGGCGGCAGTGGGTCCAGATGTACCTATTATCGCCGACGGTGGCATCCGCTCAGGGTTGGACATTGCACGGATGTTGGCCTTAGGCGCAGATTTTGTGTTGATGGGACGCCCTTTCTTGTTTGCGGTTTCGGCCTTGGGCAATCGTGGCGGCGAACATGTCATGGAAATCCTCAAGGCAGAATTGCAGGCAAGCATGGGACAGATTGGCTGTCCCACCTTGGCAGATTTACCATCCTTTTTGGTGACAGATGAGCGTTAGTACGCACGGGAAC
>JBCCFC010000527.1:0-8897 GCA_039029935.1 Chloroflexota bacterium | reverse complement strand
CTTATAGGCCATCAGCTTGTACAGGTAGCGGGCCACCGCCTCCGACAGCGGACTGCCGGCCCCGACCTCGGCCCCGCCGATCGTGCCGAGTTCGGCCGCCCGGGCCTCGGCCACCCGCACCACTTTCTTAGGAACGCGGATTAAATAAAACCGGAAAGTTGTCATTCCTGAGAAGTCAGGAATCCAGCGTCGTACCAGTGGTAGATTCCTGCCTTCGCAGGAATGACGGTTTGATAAGTTTCCGGTTTTATTTAATTCTCATTCCTTAGATGCTATTATTACGGTGCAACAGACATGAGATTGGTATTCATGTCTGTTGCATCAAACTAGAAGAAAGTGATGAGAGTCCAAGCGAAAATATGTTGAGGTATATACGCGAGTGGTGAGCCAAGAAATAGGCGAAAGCATAAATGGGTGCGAGGAAATGATGATGTCACTGGTGTATGAGGTGTTGCGAGAAACGTTGGCAAACCATCTGAGTGAGACGTCAAAAAAGGTAGTAGACGCTCAAAAAGAATAATAAAGAAAGCGTATCGAGTGGATAGTGAAGTGGGAAGAGTTGAATTTGATGCATAAGAAGATGCGTGAAATGAGCCAAGAAATCTTAGCAAGGCATCAATTTAGTGAGTTAGGCGTACCATCCGAGGAGGCAGACCAATATAGTGAGCAATCGTTCCAAAAATGGTCAGAAGAGGAACAAAAAGTGGAGGATGTCATTGCTCAAGCTGCACCAGAGGTAGAGTGGATAGAAAAGATGAAAAAGAATGAAGTTCCCTATGAGAATCCAGAGAAGAGCGTTTCAGTTTATATCGATGATGTGAATGCCAAACGACAAAAGAGCAACGCAAAAACGAAGAGAATTGTACGGTAATACAATGGCGTTATTTTATCCTGAGTGGTAGACAGGTACAACTGTGGTTCTCATTCTATCTAGTCTTGATAGCAGAATTGATCTGGCACGAGACGAGTTTTCTATTTTTACAGGAATCTTTTATGATCGGATTAGCAGCAAGATTACCATTATACTGGGCCTTTCGCAGCTTTGGCTGGCCCCAAGTCAAACCCTTTTCTGTTGTCATCAGCATCAGCTTTCGGTGCAATAGCAAATGCCGCACCTGTGATGTGTGGCGCAAACCCAACGATGACCTCTCGGTTGAGGAATGGGACAAGGTGTTTGTCAGCATGGGCAACGCACCCTTTTACATGACTTTTACAGGTGGGGAACCATTTCTGCGTAAAGATTTGGACGACCTTGTGATCAGCGCATACAAGCGTTGCAGACCGTCGGTCATCACCATTCCAACCAACGGCATGTTGACGGACCGTACCGTGCAGATGGTCAAACGTATGTGTGAGGAATGCCCGACGAGCAGCATCGGCATCAACCTGAGTTTGGATGGTATTGAGGATGAGCATGATGACATTCGTGGGGTTGAGGGCAACTGGAAGCTGTCGATGGAAACATGGAAGCTGCTAAAGGAATTGCAGCAGACGCATTCCAACTTGGTGTTGACAGTGCATACGGTGGTCAGTCGTTTTAATACGCATCGTTTCCGCGAAATTTATGATGGGCTTCAGTTTTTGGAGCCGGACAGCTATATCACCGAGGTAGCCGAGGAGCGGGTCGAGTTGGATACCATCGGCTGGGGAATTACACCGATGGCTGAGGATTATGACGAGATTGCGGATTTTCTCAGCCAACAGGCCAAGCAGGTTCCGGCCAGAGGCATTGCCAAGTTTACACAGGCGTTTCGGGCACAATATTATCAACTTGCCAAGCGTGTGCTGCATGAAAAGGATCAGGTCATTCCCTGTTATGCGGGGTGGGCGAGCGCACACATTGCGCCCAACGGCGATCTTTGGAGTTGCTGTATTCGTGCCGAAGAAGTGGGTAATGTGCGTGACCATGACTATGACCTGATGCCTGTGTGGAAGGGTGTTGCCATGCAGCAAATGCGCCAGAGCATCAAGAACAAGGAGTGTGCGTGTCCTATGGCGAATGCGAATTATGCCAATATGTTGCTGCACCCGCCGACGGTGGCAAAGGTTGTGGCGGATATGGTGGCTTAGGGCAAGTCGGTATTCGGCGGTCGGTATTCGGCGGTCGGTATTCGGTGGTCGGTGGTCAGTTATAGACAAAGGAGAGAGGCGGATGTCAAATCAAACAACGTTGCCAGATACGCTGAATGAGGCGATTGGTGTGTTGACACGTCGTGAGGTCGAGGCGCGTATTCTTGCGCCTGTGTTGGATGCGCTTTGTGATGAATTTGGGCGGGAGAAGGTGCTAGGGGTTGTGCGTGATACCATCATCAACGTGGCGCAGACACAAGGGGCAGAAATGGCCGAGCGCATGGGTGGCAATTCACTGGATGACTTTGCCCAGACGTTGCAATATTGGACACAGGGTGGTGCGCTGGAGATTGACGTGCTGGCAAAGAATGATGATGAGTTTTCGTTCAATGTCACACGCTGTCGCTATGCTGAATTATATAAGGCGTTGGGGGTTGCAGAGTTGGGGGCGACGCTCTCCTGTAACCGTGACTTTGCCTTAATTGAGGGATTTAATGGCGAGGTGGACCTGACGCGTACACAGACGATTATGCAGGGGGCATCGCACTGTGATTTTCGGTATCATGTCCAGCCACAGCCCATTACCTTGGAATAATACAGTATGACAACCAATACAGATTTGGCAAATAAAGTCACGACCTTTACCAAGTTTTTCTACAGTATCGGCGACTTTGGCCCCTCACTCACTGTCACCGCAAGAACACTTTTCTGGCTCTATTTTATTGTCACCATCATTGGCGTGGATGTTGGCGTCGCGGGCATCGTGTTCCTTGTAGGCCGTGTTTGGGATGCCATTAACGATCCGTTGATTGGGACCTGGAGTGACCGTTTTCGTAGCCGCTGGGGACGCCGCCGACCCTTTTTACTCATTGGTTCCATCCCCTTTGGCATTGGCTTTTTTCTGATGTTTGCCCCGCCGCCATTTGAGGGTAACATTGCTGCGGCCATCTACTATAGCCTTATTTTTATTTTCTATGATACAGCCTATACATTTGTAAGCGCACCCTACACGGCACTAACATCCGAGCTAACCGAGGATTATGACGAGCGTGCGAGTTTGGCAAGCTGGCGTACAGCGGCATCGATCTTTGGCGCATTCATCAGCGCAGCACTCTTTAAGCTGATCGCAGAAAGCGTTTTTGTGGGTTGGTTTGCCAATGAGCTGGCACTAGCAGCAGATAGCCCAACGGTCCTGCGATATAGCTATATGCTGGCGGGTGCAATATGGGGCTTCTTTGGGGCGTTGACGCCTCTATTTGTTGTTGCCTTTGTCCGTGAACCAGAACGTAACTACATACAATCAGCAGATAGCGAACAAACAACCTCTTTTAATGTGGTCGAAACACTCCGTGAAGTATTTGCCAACCGACCTTTTATGATTGGTGCAATGATCTCACTCTTTACCTTCACGGCTGTCGATATGATTAGCGCAGTTTTTGTCTGGTTTCTGGTCTACTACATGCAAATTCCAGCTCCATTTGACAGCATTGTACTGGCAATTGTGTTGGGTGTCGCCTTTTTATCAATGCCATTGACTATTCGACTGATGCACATGTGGGGAAAAGCAAGGATGTTTATCCGCATGATGACCTTTTGGGCTGTCACCATGATCATTATCAGCTTTTTACCACCTGGTGCGCAGACCGCGACAATGGTTTTAGCGTTTTTTGCTGGGCTGGGGTATGGTGCAGGAAATGCTGTTCCTTGGGCCATTATTGCAGATGTCATCGAAGAGGATGAGTGGCGCACAGGGAAACGGCAGGAGGGTGTTTATGCTGGCTTTTTAACACTCACACGTAAGGCAAGTGCAGCCATTGCGGTTGGTATTCTTGTTCCACAAGTGCTGTCGTGGGCTGGCTTTGTCGAGGGCGCAGCGGCGGCACAGCCCGAATCGGCACAATTTGCACTGCGCATGTTTATGGGAGCTGTGCCTGCACTTTTACTGGTGTTGTCGATGATTGCGGCTGCATATTATCCACTAAATCGAGAAGCGCACGGTGAACTACGTCGTAAATTGGCCGAACGGCGAGCTGGCAATTGAAGATTGAAAGAATGGAAAACTGAAAATAGGCAATGGCCGTGTAATCAAAAATGGCTCACATCAAAATGATATGAGCCATTGAAAAAAGGATATTTGCTAAAAGAGCCGAGAAAGTGCGTTGAGGGTGTTGGCTGAGAGTGCCAACATGGGTCTGTTTTACTCTATCGCACCTTCTCGGTTCACAAAATGACAAGCGGTCGAATTGTTTATTCTGCTGTAGAAGGGTTAGGGTTATCGAGGTTAGGGCTTTGGCAAGATATGGAGTTTAGGGTTATTGCCGTTTGTCATTGATGTCTACAGTATAACGGACAATGGCGGCTGTTTCCTGACATTCCCATCCCCATTGTCGGATAGTTGGCTGACAGAAGGCTGATAGGATTCTGACATTGCCCCTAAAAGCCCACAACAACCTCAAACAAAAAACAAAGCAACCATGATTCGTTTAGTGAGTACGTCCCGTGCGGGTTAATCTCACGAGTTTGACTCGCACGGGGCGTGCTCACTAAACGAATCATATGAGTATCTAGGTTAGATAGTCAGCAATCATGAATCAATCGGGGGAGAGTCGTCAAGAAGTGAATCATCAACATAAGACTGGTCCGGGTGCATCGGGATTCTCCAAACAATACTGGGACGACAACTACTATGACATCAACATCATGGACGGCATTTATAATGCCAAGCAACATGCGTCTTATCTGCACGCCCTATTTGAGTTGGAAGAAATCTATGTCGGTACGATAATCGACTATGGCTTTGGCTTGGGCTATTTAATGCAGGCATTGTTGGATGCGTTTAAGCCCTACTCTGTGGTCGGTATTGAGCCATCTGCCCATGCCTTTCAGGAAGTCAAGTCACGTGAACCCCTCACGCATATCGAAACCATGCATATCGAATTGATCCAAACCGATATGCTCTCATGGTTTCAGCAAAATCAACGCAATTATCTGCAATCCTATGATCTTGGTATCTGTACATCTGTCTTTCAATATCTATCCGACGATGAAATACACCAAGTAATGCCTTGGCTGGCTTTGTGGAATAAATATCTATACTTTTCAGTGCCGACAGATATTGAGTTGCAGTACCAAGTAGAAGAGTTAGGGTTTCATGATCGCTATGCCATCCACCGCAGCCAAGAAACCTATCATGAGATGCTCTCACCGCATTTTACGATTGTATCAACGCGTGTGCTGGAGAGTAAAGTGCATTTCACAACAAGAAATACGCTCTTTCAGGAATTGTTCTACCGATTTTAGGCTAACCGCAGAGGGCGCAGAGGGCGCAGAGAAGAAGAAGAAAGAGTGATGGAGTTATGCGGTGGCGTGATGATGGTGCTGCTAAATCTTCTCTCTACGTTTCTACTTTTCACTCTCTGCGCCCTCCGCGTTCTCTGCGGTAAAATTTTTATGGTGGCGAGATGATGAATCAAGATGGTGTTCATTTAGGGGTTGGTGCGCAGGGCTTCTCAAAGCAATATTGGGATGAAAATTATTATGATCTTTCATTGATGGAGTTCACCTTTAATGCGCGTCAACATGCGGTGGCTTTGCGTGAACTGTTTTCGTTGGAAGATATCCACGTCAACACGATGATTGACTTTGGTTTTGGGTTAGGTCATTTACTACGCGAAATGACAATTGCCTTTCAGCCGTTTATTGTGGTTGGTGTCGAACCCTCAGAATATCCTTTTCAAGTGGTTAAAGATGAAGCGGTGCTGGATAACTTGGCAAATGCGGATGTGCATTTATTTCAGACAGATATGCACTCTTGGCTACATAAGGAACATCCGCCTCTGGAAGCTCCGTTGGATTTGGGCATTTGCAGTGGTGTCTTTCAATATCTGTCTGATGATGAAATTGCCAGTGTTGTGCCACAGCTTGCACACTGGGTAAAGTATCTATACTTTACCGTCGATACAGATTTACTCTATCAATACCAAGAAGAAGAATTGGATTATGTGGACCGATTTGCCACCCAGCGATCACAGCAACAATATTATGAAATGATTACACCGTATTTTACCGCCGTCTCTTCACGTTTACTAGAGAGTAAGACCTACTTCAACACACAAAATACACAATTTAAAGAGCTGTTCTTTCGCTTTTAGTGTCCTCAATAAACGAACTTTTGTTTTGATAAAATTTGCATAACAGAGTCATTTGTTCTATAATATTTAGGAACAAATATTCGTATCTCTTTATACGCTTTCAGCCCAAACATTATGAAAGGGGTTCTCATTATGCGAGCATCAACCATTTCTATTCATATTTCAGAACAAACATTTTTCAATCATACAAATATAACTATTCAACCCAAACAAAACACATTTGGAACTCGTCTATCCAAATCATACAAAATATCATCATCTACTATGAATGGCGGCGCTCTGAATGAGCAACAAAACTGGTTTCAACAGGCACAGGGTATTCTATCCAAAATTCCAGTACTTTGTCTACAGACAGGGCGTGAAGTGTTGCGCGACGATGCCACATGGTTGGCTTGCGCCAATCTATTGCTTTTGTGGGGTGCAGAAACGTTTATTTTGTAAAGGTTCTTGACGCCACCGATGCATTCTCCATTTTTGCGACAACAATGACACGATGGGTATTGTTATCGGGTGGGTAGCACGAGACGAGCGTCAAACGTTCATCTTCAAAGGGCTGAATCCAACGCGCGTTGCTTAACCGCTGCTCATAGGTGACATGCTTCTCCGGCAAAATCATCACCCGATCCACAGCGTAGGTAAAGAGGGTATCATGCACAATCTTTTCTTTGGCCCACACATAGATGGTGTTGCCCTCTTCGAGCAAATACAAATCACGGAAAATTGAGCCTTGGATGTTATTATGACCGCTCATCACAACATTACCGCCCTGTCCCGGTTTTGTGCTGTTCAAATGCCAGCCAGCCGCAAAGTCAATGACATCCCACACACTTTTGGTGTTCCCATTGGCATCTGTTTCGAGATGCCAACCCATTTCCTCTACTGGTGTGGACACAGAAATAGCCGGGATGGATAGATAGGTCGGCATATGTCCATCAGGTGTCATTGAGGGTTGCGTTGTTGCAATTTGGGCGGCATTGTCAACTTGGGTGTTGTTTTGTGTAGATTGCTTGGCTGCTGGAGGGACAATGGCAGGCTGAATTGTGGTGGTTGGTCTTGATATTTTGATATTGGATTGAGCAAAGGCTGTGGATGATGTTAAAAATGATGCCCCAATGATGCAAATGAATAAAAGAGTTTTTACATACTGCGAGTGAATCATAACATATTGCCTTTTTTGAAAACAATTTTTATACATAGCTGTCTCTATCTTCAACGTTGTGCGCGATAGACCTGTTCCCTCTATCATTATATCATGCAACAAGGGCTGGTATTGTATGCTGTAGCACTGTACAGAATTGCTCAATCTCATCTTCTGTATTGTAGTAATGAACGGATGCCCGAACAATGTCAGGCAGTTGACGTGCCTCTGCATCAAGTCGTGTTGAAAAAACAGTGGATGTGCTGGTGTTGATTTTGTGGGCGGAGAGTGCCTGATGAATTTTCTCCACATCAACATTCTCGCCTGTTGGTGTCTTGAGCGAGAATGTAACCGTGCCACCACGCACTTCACCGACATCATGAACGGAAATGCCTGGAATTGCTTTCAATTTGTCATGCAATGTCTTTCCGAGCATTTGCACACGCGACCAGATTGGCTCCATGCCCCACTCTTTCGCATAGGTTAATGAAGCACCTAAACCAACAACACCCGCATAATTATATTCCCAGTTCTCAAAACGACGCGCACCAGGTTGGATTTTATACCGATTGCGCTCAACCCACTTTGCTGAATGCAAATCCAACACAGGCGGGTTGAGCTTGTCGATGCATTGATTGCTAACGTACAAAAAACCTGTGCCACGTGGTCCACGTAACCATTTGCGTCCCGTCGTTGAGAGAATATCGCATACAATAGCCACAACATCCACAGGTAGCTGACCAATAGATTGACATGCATCGAGCAGATAAAGTGCATCCCACTTTTGTGCAACCTTACCAATTGATTCTGCCGGATTCACCAACCCACCATTGGTAGGAGCATGTGTAATAGCAATCAGTTTGACACGCTCATCCATCATATCCGCCAGCGCATCTGCAGACACTTGATCATGATCATCGTTTGGAATCACGTCGATAATCACGCCATAGCGTTCTGCGGCCAGCAAAAAGTTGATGTAGTTACTCACATAACTTGCCTGCGCCGTGAGGATACGGTCGCCTGCCTGAAATGGGATGGATGTGAACGCCAACTGCCATGCCACTGTTGCATTTTCAACCAAGGCAATTTCATCTCGCTGTGCGTTAATCAGTTCCGCTGCCGCATCATAGGTGGCCTGAATTTGGTCTGTCCGCGCTGCCGCAGACTCGTACCCACCAATCGTTGCTTCCAACTGCAAATAGTCAAGCTGTGCATCCAACACAACCTGCGGCATCAACCCTGCACCTGCATTGTTAAAATGGAGTACGTGGTCACATCCCGGCGTCTCGCTACGTGCTTTTGCTACATCAAATAACACCTATCAACTCCCTTTTTATTGGATAGGAAAGCCCAGAATCACAGATTGATTATCTGTGACGCAGGTAGCCAACCTGCGATACTTTCCTTTGTACTTGAATAGGACAGTAAAATCAGTATCACAGATTGATTATCTGTGACGCAGGTAGCCAACCTGCGATACTTTCCTACGTACTTGACTAGGAAAGCCCAGAATCACAGATTGGTTATCTGTGACGCAG
>JBCCFC010000526.1:0-8915 GCA_039029935.1 Chloroflexota bacterium | reverse complement strand
TGCTCATCATCGACGAAGAGCAACGCTTTGGTGTGGTCCAAAAAGAAAAGCTCAAGCAACTGCGTGCCGAGATTGATGTACTGACGCTAAGTGCCACACCCATTCCGCGCACTCTCCACATGAGCATGAGCGGTATTCGTGACATGAGTACCATCAATACGCCGCCACGTGAACGTCTACCTGTCAAGACGGTCCTATCTGAGTTTGATGACATTATGGTGCGCCAGGCCATCCAGCGCGAGTTGGACCGCAACGGACAAATCTTTGTGGTGCATAATCGTGTTCGTGGTATCAAAGCATTGGCCGACCGCATTGAACGGCTGGTTCCCGACGCCATCGTTGCCACAGGGCATGGGCAGATGGGCGAGCGTGAGCTTGAAGATGTGATGATGCGCTTTTCCGAGGGCGAGGTCGATATTTTGGTGGCAACCACCATCATCGAGAACGGCCTCGACATCCCCAACGCCAACACCATCATCATCAACCGCGCCAACCACTTTGGGCTGGCGCAACTCTATCAACTGCGTGGCCGTGTTGGGCGCAGTGCCTCGCGCGGGCATTGTTATCTGCTCTATGACAAACATACGACGCTCAGTTTTGACGCCCGTCGTCGTCTCGAAGCCATCATGGAAAGCAGTGAAGAGTTGGGTGCAGGCTTCCGCATCGCCATGCGGGACTTGGAAATTCGGGGCGCGGGTGATTTGCTTGGTGCGCGTCAGTCAGGACAGATTGATTCTGTGGGCTTTGACCTCTATACACGGCTGTTGGCTCAATCCATTAACGAGGCCAAGAAGCGCAAAGACCGCTTTGAGGAAGAGCTGAAAAAACAAGCGCAGGCCAATCAACAAGCGTCAGCCAAATCCAGTGAATCTGATAAACCGGAGAAAGAATCATCTGCCCAAGCGACGCCTGCTCCCACAGATGAAAAGCCAGAGCCACCCTCGCCCTTTGACCTGAGCGATCCATTGGCCCCACCTGTGACGATGGACTTGCCACTGGATGCGCAAATCCCAGAGTATTATATCGAAGACGCCAGTCTACGTCTGCAACTTTATCGCCGTATTGCCGGAGCAACGCAATTTGAAGAGATTGACACCATGCGTCAAGAACTAATCGACCGCTTTGGGACACACCCAGACACCAAATCTGTGCCTGTTGAAGTGGAAAACCTTTTCTATCAAATCCGTGTTAAGATTCTTGCCCTGCGCGCCAAAGTCAGTGGCATTGGCCGCGAATTAGATCAGTTGGTGCTCCGCAGCGAGATGCTGGATAAAGCCGATTCACGCCTCATTCAACGCCGCCTACAGATTGGGTTGGGGCGCATGGTTGATGATGAGTTTGTGCCTGTGGATCGCATCCGTGCTTCCAAAAAAGGTGTGTATTTGCCATTGGATGAGGCAGGCTATTGGCAGAAGACGTTGACAGGTGCATTAGAAATCTTGGCCTTTTCGTAATAAGGTACAGTACAGTGCTACAGGTTTCCAACGGTGATACATACTCGTTGTTAAAGAAGTAAATAGGTGTGTAAGCAAAAGCATGAATCTATCCGTAACTGAGTACAAACAAGCATTTCACGATGTTGGCATTGAAATCAAAACCTTTATGCGTTACAGAGCCTCAGAAACGCCATCGGAAGTAGATACACAGATGTTACTGTTGCGAAGACATCTCTGGACACCGCTAGACACAGTGTGGACTGATGAACAACGTGTACTGCTACCTGATGGTATTCGGGAACGTGAGTTTGGGCATCTGATGCTGTTGCGGTTAAAAGATAAATCAGTCTCACTGGTAGCGCGGAATTTAAAAGAGTGTATTGCAAACTCCACATTCTATGGTGACGAAGAATCGTTGGATGATGACATGATTGGCGTGTATGCAATTTGTGAAACCCGGCCAGACGCTAAGTTGCTAGAGAATTCGCACTATCAATGTAGCGAACACTCTGGTATTTACGTCTCTTCCCATGAACTTATGGAATCAGTAGCTATCCTCGTCTTAGCAGAAATGAAAGACACACCGCAGAATAACACCTTTCGTCGCTTTATCCGTGATCCACAGGTGAATGAGTATGCCTATGATTTACTGATGAATGAACAGCCTGTTGGTTCTGTAAATGACATATCAGTGGGTCTGTTGTCGCTTAGGTTGAAGGAGTTATAGGAAATCGAAAACAAAGAGAAAACCATGAATCTATCCATTACTGACTACAAACAAGCATTTAACGATGCTGGCATCGAAATCAAGACCTTTGCCCGTCGTGGTACAGCAGAAAACCCAATCGAGGAAGACACGCAGATGTTACTGTTCCGCAAGCGTCTATGGACACCCCTCGACACGGTTTGGGACGACGAACAACGCATATTGTTGCCAGATGGCCTGCAAGCGCGCGAATTTGGGCATTTGATGATGTTGCGGCTCAAGGACAAATCCGCAACGGTAATCCCGTGGAATCTCCAAGAAGCGATTGGCGATTTTGCCTACTATCGCAAAGAAGAAGAAGTGCATGAAGACTACATTGAGGCGTTTGTCGTCTGTGAAAAAGCACCCGATGCCCAAGAGCTATCCGATTGGGGCTATGAGCAGACAGAACACATTGGTTATTATGTGTCTACGCTCCCCTTTTTCGACCGCATACAAATCTTGGTGCTGACCGAAATGCCAAATACACCACACAACAACACCTTCCGTCACTTTTTTCGTGACCCACAGGTTGATGAATTTGCCTATGAAATACTGATGAATGAGACGCCCTTGGGTTCTGCGCATGGGATGTCGGCACGTGGCGTGTCATTTCAGCTACGTGAGTTGTGATAGCACATCCATCAAAACAAACCACAATTTTACCGGAATGCTCTGCTGCCAAATAATGAAATTGACCCACCTCCTAAATTGGATTATACTTTACAAACACCACTTGCATACTGAGTACGCAGTGCAACCGTTCCAGCACACAGGAAATAGCAGCAGGAGCAACTTCATATGATTCGGACAGGCAAAGAGTATATTGAATCGATTCGTGATGGGCGACAGGTTTGGGTGAATGGCGAACGTGTCGACGATGTGCCGTCCCATCCCTATTTTAAGCCGTTGGTTGATATCCGCGCCCACATGTATGACATGCAGCATGACCAGGCACACCGTGACTTACTGACCTATCAGGACGAGGTATCGGGAGAGTCCAATGCCATGTTCTATAAGCCACCCAAGACGCAGCAGGATTGGTGGGATAAATACAACGGTGTCAACGCGGTGATGAACGAGGTCAACGGCGTCGTGACACGTGTAGGTGATGAGACGATTGGTGAAGTCTGGTCGCTCTATGACGGGCAGGAAATGCTCAACAGTGTTGACGCGCGCTTTGGCGAAAACATCGAGCATCATGTGCAAAAGGCACTCTTTGCCGACCCTTTTCATGTTTCGGCCAACACCGATCCCAAGGGAGACCGCTCCAAACGGCCACAGGACCAAGACCCAGATATGCTGTTGCACGTGGTGAAGGAAACCGACCGGGGCATTGTTGTGCGTGGGGCAAAGTTTGAAACAGCAGCGGCCTACTCGAACCAAGCCTTTGTCAAGCCGACGATTGCCAATTGGGGCGACGCTAAACTCTCTGATTACGCGGTCGGGTTTATTGTTGACATGGGTGCGCCCGGCATGAAGCATATCTGTCGTACGGGTTTTGCGGGTCGTGCGCCTGCGCGTGACTATCCGCTCTCCAATAAGTTTGACGAAGTAGATACACTCATCATCTTTGATAACGTGGAAATCCCTTGGGAGAATGTCCTCTTTTATCGCCACACCAAAGCCGCGACCTATATCCGTGCCACACTTCATCGCTACAGTGCCTTTCCCTATACCCAGCGTATCTTAGTCTACGCCGACATGATGATCGGCACGGCGTTGCATAACCTAACGCAGACAGGGCTGGAGAAGTTGCAGGCTGTGCAGGAGAAATTGGGCAAGCTGGCCGTCTACCGCGAAGGCATTCGTGCCCACTTGACGGCGTCGATTGCTCTGGCGGAGGAAAGCCCTGGCGGCCTGTTAATGCCCAATCAGTCTCTATTGCTAGCAGGCCGCGTTCATGCCTTGACCAACTTACCAGAGATGATGCACATTGCGCGCGAACTCTGTGGTGGGCAAATCTGTGTCACACCCGACTCTGCGATGTTTGACAATCCCGAAACCAAGCCTTGGATGGACAAATTCTACACGCTCAACGATGATTGGGTGGCCGAAGACCGACGCAAACTGCTCGCCTTTGCCCGTGATTTACTCAACTCGGACTACGCAGGCCACCGCCTCACCTTTGCCCTCTTTGCACAATCGCCCCCCTTCGCCAACATGGCCGCCGTCTATCGCAATTTTGACTTTGAGGGACCGCTGGACTTTGTGCGACGTGCGGCGGATTTATCAGACAATATAGCGTAGTCGGTATTCGGTAGGGCGGTAAGTCGGTAGGTCAGTATTTGGTCCCTGACTACCGACTTACCGACCTACCAACCCACTGATTACTACACATAAGGGAGACAGACATGGCACATACGCGACTACGAAAATTTAACACCAAAGATGCCTATCCAGAGCAAAACTTAGACAATGATGTGTCGATGGCAGTGATTGCAGGCAATCGCATCTTTTTGCGTGGGCAGACAGCGATGGATTTTGATGGCAACATTGTGGGCATTGGCGACCCAGCAGCGCAGGCAGAGAATGCCATGAAGTGCGCCCAGATTTTGCTGGAAGAAGCAGGGTCCAAGTTGGAGCACATCTGCAAAGTAACCATCTATATCACCGACCGTGCCTACCGCGATCCTGTCTATCAGGTCGTGGGTCGCTGGCTCAAAGGCGTCTACCCCGTATCGACCGGACTGATTGTCAATGGGTTAGCCAAGCCAGAGTATATGATGGAAATTGACATCGAAGCCGTTATTCCGGAGGAAGAATCATGACATTATCATTAGGTGGATTGTGTGTGGAGACAGGGATGGTCGGGGCGGTGATTACGACCTCCAGCCCTTGTGTCGGGGCACGCTGTTTGTGGGTTGGGTCCAATCAAGGCGTTGTATTGACGCAGAACGTGACCAATCCTGCGTTGGGACCAGCGGGATTGGCGAAGATGGGTGATGGCGTGGACGCAGAGGCGACGTTGGCACATCTGCTGGCGATTGAGCCGCACCCTAGCTATCGTCAACTGGCACTGGTAGATCGAGAGGGTGGGACGGCAAGCTTTAGTGGCGAGAATGCGCTGGGGGTCTATACAACGGCGGCGGGGAAGAATTGTGTCGCGGCAGGGAATCTGCTTGACAATACGGATGTGCCTTCAGCGATGGTGGCGGCGTTTGAGAGTAGCGCAGGTCATCTGGCGAATCGGCTGTTAGATGCGTTAAAAGCAGGAATTGCGGCGGGCGGTGAGGCAGGTCCTGTGCATTCTGCCGCGCTGACGGTCTGTCATACGCAGCCTTGGCCGATTGCCGATTTGCGTGTCGATTGGCATGATGACCCGGTGTCGCAGTTGCAAGTGGTGTGGGATGTCTATCAACCACAGATGGCTGACTATATTCTGCGGGCGCATACGCCAAGTGATGCACCTAGCTATGGAGTACCAGGTGATGAGTAATCAACATATGCTAGACCCATTGACGACTGCTGAAATTACACAAACAGTTGAATTAGTCAAAAACACACCCCAATTTCAAGTGAATGATGCACTCTGCTTCAATATTATTCGCCTATTAGAACCACTCAAGGAAACGGTCCTCAATGCGACACCCAACTCGCCTAAGATGCGCCGTGCCTTTTCGATTGTCTTTGACAGAGCAACTGGGCAAACCTATGAGGTGGTCGCCAATCTCACGGGCAACAGCATCGAGTCGGTGATACACATCCCCAATGTCAGAACCAGTATTCTTGCTGAGGAGTTTGATCTGGCAGAAGCCGCAGCCAAGGTAGACCCACGGTTTCAAGAGGCAATGGCAAAGCGTGGGATTACCGACATGAGTAAACTCTTTATGGACCCTTGGTGCTGTGGCTTTTATGGCGATCCATTGGAAGAAGAATATCGTCTCGTGCGTGGCATTGCCTATGTCACAGAGCGTGATGGTGACAATTTTTATGCACGCCCTGTCGAAAATGTGTTGACGATGATTGACATCAACACGATGAAGGTGATCCGTGTGGATGATCATGGGGTTGTACCCGTGCCAGCCGAATCGGGTGATTATCTGACCGGATTGGTGGATGAACCACAACGGACAGACTTGAAACAACTTGACGTTGTGCAGCCCGATGGGGTGAGCTTTACCGTTGATGGGTGGCAGGTTCAGTGGCAAAAGTGGCGATTCCGTATCGGCTTTAATCACCGTGAAGGGTTGACGCTGCATGAGATTGGCTATGAAGATGGTGGCGAGGTTCGCCCTATTCTCTATCGCGCCTCGGTTGCCGAGATGACAGTACCGTATGGTGACGCCAGCGTCGGGCAATATCGAAAAAACGCCTTTGACAGTGGTGAATATGGGCTAGGCATGTTGACGAATTCGCTTAAGTTGGGGTGTGATTGTCTGGGCGAGATCAAATATTTTGATGCCGATCTGGTAGCGATGAACGGCGAGATTATTACCATCCCCAATGCCATTTGTCTCCATGAAGAGGACTACAGCCTGCTCTGGAAACACTACGATTTCCGGCGTGATACGGTCGAAGTGCGCCGGTCACGGCGACTGGTGGTTTCCTTTATCGCCACCGTTGGCAACTATGAATATGGCTTCTATTGGAACTTCTATCAAGATGGCAACATTCAACTCGACGTCAAGATGACGGGCATTCTCCAGACTGGAGCCTATCATGTTGGTGATGAGGTTCCTTTTGGTGCAGCACTTAACAACCAACTCTATGCATCCAACCATCAACACTTTTTCTGTGTGCGGCTCGACCCAATGGTGGATGGCATCAATAACACTGTTGTGGAAGTGGATACCGTCGCCGACCCCACCGGACCCAGCAATCCATATGGCAATGCCTTTTATGCCAAGGCCACACCACTGACAACCGAACAAGAGGCACAGCGATTGATTGACCCCTTTGCCGCCCGCTACTGGACCATTACCAATCCATCGGTACAGAACAAGGTGGGCAAACCAGTGGCCTACAAGATTATGCCCGGCGAAAACTGCCTGCCCTTTGCGCGACCCGATTCGTGGATTGCCAAACGGGCGGGCTATATGTTTAAGCACCTGTGGGTCACGCCCTTTCACGCCGATGAAAATTTTCCTGCGGGTGATTATGTCTATCAAAGCCAAAGCGACGAAGGTTTACCTAAATGGACGGCGCAAAATCGCTCGGTCGAAAATCAAGATATTGTGGTCTGGTATGTGATGGGACACAATCATCTGCCTCGGCTGGAGGATTGGCCCGTGATGCCTGTGGCGCAGATGGGTATGATGCTCAAACCGTCGGGTTTCTTTGATAAGAGTCCGGCGATGGATGTGCCGCCCAATCATTCGTTGACCAGCAAGGCGTGTTGTTAGAAGAGGTTTCGCCTCAAATGTTAGGTAGCAAGAAATTGTTGACTCAACAGGGCATTTGATCTATCATTAAATTATTCAATTAGAGAAGGCAATTGAATGAGGGTTTATATGGGGATTAAGGAACAAAAGATTATGAGTACACAAGTATTATCAATCCCAAACACAGATGAGATTGGTAGCTATCAAAACAAAATTGACTATGCACTAGGGATTTTTGATTACAAGCAGTTAGATACGAATGATGCTACCGCAACAAACGGCCAATATACAATTGTAGATATACTCAAACAGCTATTGGATGAATTACGTCATCATTTTAATAATTTTGAGCAAAAAAAAGCAAATCTGGAAAAATTCACAGAAATACTATCTGACCACCTATGGAGTGCATATGAACTTTATGAGCAAAGCTATCATAATTTGATTTTTCTTTTAAGAAGATGCATCCACAGGGTAAATCCGATAGCGATAACACGTCCCCAAATAGATGCGTTTGAATATGGATTACACCTCTTGGAAAAACCACACTTGGCAGATGAGCATGTCTTTGATTGTAAACTGCGATTTGAGTCTGTTGAGATTAATACAGAAATGGATTGGAGACATTATGGTATTGCCTTAGCAGAATTATACAAAGAAGAAATTTGATGCCTACTTCACTCTTTTTAGATACAACAATTCACATAGATAGGATCCTCCTTACCGAGCAGGTTCGTTCAGGCATCCAACAAAATTTGGTTAATAAACGTATATATACATCATCAACGGTATATATGAAGTTCAAGCGAACAGTTTTGCAAGATATACGATATATTTATGCACTTATTGAAAGAAACAGCGTAAATTATCAGAATTCAACGATATCACATAGTGATATTTCTCAATGGTTGGGTACAAGTAACAGAAACTTTTCGATGCGTTCTCTTAAGCGATGTATCATTATCAAAGCTTTTCTCGAAGATGCGTTTCCTACACATACTATCCCCAAGCATCAACTATTATCTTATCTTCGTTTCTTAGAAAGTGAATTTAAGTCAGCCTTTTTCCACATAAAATCAGACAATAACAGGTACTTTGATATCCGTGCCGAAAACACATATATTGACGTTGCAGGTTGCGTCCTTTCACGCCGAGATTATCCACCTAAAGATATCCTCCATGAACGCCTCTCTTGCTCTGCGTCCACTACCGAGTGCCAATTAAATCACTTTCTGGCTCAAAATGTGGATCAATTACACGCCATTCATCAAAGACTATCGTCTCTCTCCAAATCGCAACGCGATGAAAAGGCATTCAATGCGTTAACGGATGTCCTCACCAACGGTTATCACCGGGCATTGGGGGAACGCAACTGTTGGGCAATGGGAGATATTGTGATTGCTTTAGAAG